>CAYVOP010000001.1:0-69164 GCA_964453105.1 uncultured Aquabacterium sp.
AGGCTTTTGCTCGCGCTCTGCGTGCCGCGCTCGAGCGCGACCCTCGCATGGCCGGCATCATCCCGTCGACCAAGGGCTCGCTGTGAGCCGCACCCGTCTCGACGCCCCTTGTGATGTTTTCTTTTTGACGCCATGAGCCAGCCATCTACCGTGGCCGTGATTGACTACGGCATGGGTAACCTGCGTTCCGTTTCGCAGGCCGTTGAACACGCTGCCAAAGACCTGAACCTGAAGGTGGTGGTCACCAATGACCCCGCCGTGGTGCGTGCCGCCGAACGCGTTGTGCTGCCAGGGCAGGGCGCCATGCGTGATTGCATGCGTGAACTGCGCGAAGCCCATGGTGGCGAACTGCTGGGCGCCGTGTTGGATGCCGCTGCGAACAAACCGCTGATGGGTGTGTGCGTGGGCATGCAAATGCTGCTCAACCATTCCGAAGAGCAGGACACGCCTGGCCTCGGCCTGATTCCCGGCAAGGTCATCAAGTTCCGCCTGGATGGCCTCAAGCAGCCGGACGGCAGTCGCTACAAGGTGCCGCAAATGGGCTGGAACCGTGTTCACCAGGCGCGCCATGCTGGCGTGTGGGGCGGTCAGCCTCATCCGGTGTGGGCAGGCATCCCTGACGACAGCTACTTTTACTTCGTTCACAGCTACCATGCGCTTGTGGACAATCCCCAACATAGCGCTGGCGAAACCGAGTACGGCGTGCGCTTTACCTGTGTCGTGGCAAGGGATAACATTTTTGCCACGCAGTTCCACCCCGAGAAAAGCGCGGATCACGGCTTGGCCCTGTACCGCAACTTCCTCCAGTGGAAGCCCTGATTTTTCATTCTGACTATCCACCCCTCGTAGCAACACTATGCTGCTGATCCCTGCGATTGACCTGAAAGACGGCAAATGCGTGCGCCTCAAGCAAGGCGATATGAACGACTCCACCACTTTTGGTGACGACCCGGCCGCGATTGCGCGCCGCTGGTTGGATGCCGGCGCACGCCGCCTCCATCTGGTCGACCTCAATGGTGCGTTTGCCGGCAAGCCGGTCAACGAGGCGGCCATCAAGTCCATCATCAAGGAAGTCGGCGGCGACATCCCGGTGCAATTGGGCGGCGGCATTCGTGACCTGGACACCATCGAGCGTTACCTCGACGACGGTCTGAGCTACGTCATCATTGGCACGGCTGCGGTCAAGAACCCTGGTTTCCTGCGCGATGCCTGCTCGGCATTTGGCGGCCACATCATCGTGGGCCTGGATGCCAAGGATGGCAAGGTGGCCACCGATGGCTGGAGCAAGCTGTCTGGCCACGAGGTCATTGACCTGGCCAAGAAGTTTGAAGATTACGGCGTGGAAGGTGTCATCTACACCGACATTGGTCGTGACGGCATGCTGTCGGGCATCAACATTGAAGCCACCGTCAAGCTGGCTCAGGCCTTGACCATTCCCGTGATTGCCTCGGGTGGCCTGTCCAACATCAAGGACATCGAAGCCCTCTGCGCAGTCGAATCCGAAGGCGTGGAAGGCGTGATCTGTGGTCGCGCCATCTACACCGGCGATCTGGACTTGGCTGCTGGCCAGAAGCGCGCCGACGAACTCAACGGCAAGGGCTGATCTCGTGCTGGCCAAACGCATCATTCCCTGCCTGGACGTAACGGGCGGGCGCGTGGTCCAAGGCGTCAACTTTGTGGAGTTGCGTGACGCTGGCGATCCGGTTGAAATCGCGGCACGCTACAACGAGCAGGGCGCCGACGAGCTCACTTTTCTCGACATCACCGCCACCAGCGATGGGCGAGATCTGATCCTGCACATCATCGAAGCCGTGGCCAGCCAAGTCTTCATTCCGCTGACGGTGGGTGGTGGGGTGCGCACCGTGGAAGACGTGCGCCGCCTGCTCAATGCGGGGGCTGACAAGGTCAGCTTCAACTCAGCGGCCATTGCCAACCCCCAGGTCATTCGCGATGCGTCTGACAAGTACGGTTCGCAGTGCATTGTGGTCGCCATTGATGCCAAAAAGCGCCAGGGCGACGACTTGGCTACACGTGGTCCGGGTTGGGATGTGTACAGCCATGGGGGCCGCAAGAATGTGGGCCTTGATGCGGTGGCCTGGGCCAAGCAAATGGCCGACTATGGCGCGGGCGAAATCCTGCTGACCAGCATGGACCGCGACGGTACCAAGTCGGGCTTTGATCTGGAGTTGACTCGCTCGGTCAGCGACGCTGTGGGCGTGCCGGTGATTGCGTCGGGTGGGGTGGGCAACCTCGATCACTTGGCCGACGGCGTGCAGCAGGGCGGCGCCGATGCCGTGCTGGCTGCCAGCATCTTCCACTATGGTGAATACACCGTGGCGCAAGCCAAGGCCTTGATGGCGCAGCGAGGCATTCCCGTTCGATTGTGAGGAGCGCTTGTGACGAGCGCTTGGCCTGTTGGCCGACGCATGCGCAACAAGAGGCCCCGAGGGGCCTCTTTTACATCGTGATGCGTTTCACATCAACAGGGCAGGTCCCGGGTTGGAAGCATTTCCGAAAGGCTCGCTTAGGCGTAATCTGACGGTGTCGTTGGAGTGTCTGTGTTCTGGAAAGGACCTTGCCATGCCACTTGCCAATCGCTTCAGGCCGCTGCCGCTGCAGTCTTTGGATCACGCACCCAGTCTGCCGACGGTGTCGCGTACGGCCGAGCCCCATCATCCTGCACTCAGTTTGCTGACCGATCTACAGCAAAGCCCTTGCGTCATTGCCAGTCATCAAGACGGCATTGAGCAAACGCTGCATCTGATGCAGCGAGCCGGTGTCCGCATGGTGTTTGTCTCCGGGGCCGATGGGGCCTTGGTGGGCATGGTCACTGCGGAAGACATCCAGGGGGAGCGCCCGGTGGTACGGGCGTCCAGCCAGCATGTGCCCATGCGTGAACTCACCCTGTCGGACGTCATGGTGCCGGTGGGGGCCTGGGACGTGGTGGATCTCAGCCAGGTGCGAACCGCTCGGTTGGGCGACATTGAATCGACCCTGCACGAGCACAACCTGCGCTACTTGCTGGTGACGCAGACCAAGAACGGCGAAACCTGTTTGCGGGGCTTGTTTTCAGCCAGACGGCTGGAGATGGCCATGCGCAAGCCCATCCACGCCGATTTGCACTCACGAACCTTTGCCGAGTTGGAGTCGGTGCTGGCGCACTGACTGCTGAACTGGGGTGCTCAGGGGCGCTGATGGCCGCCCCTTGAGTGCCATCAGGCGGGATTGTCGATGTCGATGAACTCGTGCTCCAGCGCGAAGTCATGGGCCACGCGGCGGCCCAGTGCCTGAGCACCATAGCGTTCGCTGGCGTGGTGTCCGCAGGCAAAAAACGCGACCCCGGTTTCCCGGGCGTAGTGGGTTTGCGGCTCGGAAATCTCGCCAGTCAAATACACGTCGGCACCCGCAGCAATCGCGGCTTCGAAGCTGCCTTGCGCGCCGCCGGTGCACCATGCGATGCGCCGCAGGGGGCGACCATCACCGGGAACCACGGTGGGCTGCTTGCCCAAGGCCAGCGAGACCTGATCGGTCAGGGTTGCCAAGGTCAGGGCCTCTGGCAAGTCACTCAGGCAACCCAGATCCTGATCGCCAAAATGGCGGTCTGCGGCCAAGCCCAGGCGTTTGCCGAACTGGGCGTTGTTGCCCAGGCTGGGGTGTGCGTCCAGTGGCAGGTGGTAGGCAAATAGATTGATGTCGTGCGCCATCAGGGCGGCGACACGGCGTTTCATCCAGCCGGTCAGCCGGCCATCCTGGCCTCGCCAGAACAGGCCGTGGTGCACGATGATCGCGTCGGCTTTGGTGGCAATGGCGGCGTCGATCAAAGCCATGCTGGCGGTCACACCGCTGACGACCTTGCGAATCTCGGCTTTGCCCTCAACTTGCAAACCGTTCGGACCATAATCCTTGAATCGGGACACCTCCAGCAAGTTGTCCAGGTGTCGGTTCAGTACGTCTCGATCTATCACAGCAGCTCTCTCTTCGGACAGTGACATTCACATGCGTAAAGTTTGGTTGATTTTTGCCCAGTCCGCTACTGTGGCGATGGCAGTGTTGTTTGTGGTGGCCACCTTCAAGCCGCAATGGTTGCAGGGGGCCATGTGGCGTCCCGCACTGCCGGGGGCAACGGTCTCGGTGGCCTCGCCCGGTGCGTCAGCGCCCGGCCGATCCGTCAGCGGGCAGATTCCGTCTACCGGTTATGCTGATGCGGCTCGACGTGCGGCCCCCACGGTGGTGAGCGTCATCACCAGCACTTCGCCTGCCCGCAATCAGCGGGGCGACCAGTGGTTCCGCTATT
The DNA here is from genome assembly GCA_964453105.1 of uncultured Aquabacterium sp. GTDB lineage: Bacteria > Pseudomonadota > Gammaproteobacteria > Burkholderiales > Burkholderiaceae_C > Aquabacterium. The sequence continues at coordinate 4,295 of CAYVOP010000001.1, forward strand.
TCTTTGGTGATCAGCAAGGTCAGCCCCAGTCGGGCGTGGGCTCGGGGGTGATCGTGTCACCCGAGGGCTACATTCTGACCAACAACCACGTGATCGACCACATGGACGACATCGAGGTCATGCTGGTCGATGGCCGCAAGGCGCAAGCCAAGGTCATTGGCACCGACCCGGAAACCGACCTGGCCGTGTTGAAAATCGATCTGGATCGTGTGCCGACCATTCTGTTTGGTAACTCCGACAACTTGCTGGTGGGGGATGCCGTGTTGGCCATTGGCAACCCCTTTGGTGTGGGCCAGACCGTGACGGCTGGCATTGTCAGCGCGCTGGGGCGCAATCAGTTGGGTATCAGCACCTTCGAGAACTTCATCCAGACCGATGCCGCCATCAACCCGGGGAACTCGGGCGGCGCGCTGGTGGATTCGCAAGGGAATCTGATCGGCATCAACAGTGCCATCTATTCGCGTTCAGGCGGTAGCCTGGGTATTGGCTTTGCCATCCCGGTGTCGGTGGCGCGGCAGGTCATGGAAAGCCTGATCAAGGAAGGGCAGGTTACCCGTGGCTGGATTGGCGTGGAGCCGCGCGACCTGACACCCGAAATTGCCGAAACCTTCAACCTGCCGATTCGCGAGGGTGTGCTGATCACGGGCGTGCTGCACAACGGGCCTGCTGCATTGGCGGGCATCCGTCCGGGTGATGTGGTGACCCAGGTGGCCACAGCGCCAGTCAACAACACCTCGCAGTTGCTCAACACCGTGGCAGCACTGCCGCCCGGCAAGACGGCTGCCATCAAGGTGCAACGCGGCAACGAAGCGATGAGTTTGTCAGTGGTGGTGGCCAAGCGACCCAAGGCCAGTGTCCAGCCCCAGATTCGCAGCCAGGAAGAGTAAATCGGGTTTAGCTTGTGGTTTCGCTATCGGGGGCCTGGGTGTGCTTCACAAACAGCACCGCTGCCCAGATACCCAACTCGTAAAGCAGGCACATGGGGATTGCCAGCGACAGCTGCGAAACCACGTCAGGTGGGGTGATGACCGCGGCAATGACAAAGGCGATCACAATGAAGTAGCTGCGGAACTCACGGAATTTCTGCACCGACACCAGACCCATGCGGGCTAGGATGACCAGCACCACGGGTACTTCAAATGCCGCGCCGAAGGCCAGGAACATGTTAAGCACGAAGCTCAGGTAGGCTTCGATGTCGGGAGCGGCGGTGATGCTTTTGGGGGCAAAGGTCTGAATGAACGCAAACACCTTGCCGAACACAAAGAAATAGCAGAACGCCACGCCCGCAAAGAACAGCAGCGTGCTGGAGATGATCAAGGGCATCACCAGTTTTTTCTCGTGGTTGTACAGGCCTGGGGCCACAAAGGCCCAGATCTGGTACAGCACCACGGGCAGCGCCAGCATGAATGCAGCCAGCATGGTGACCTTGATGGGCACCATGAAAGGCGAAATCGGGTTGGTGGCGATCAGGGTGCCGCCCTTTGGCAGGTGTGCGACCAAGGGGGCGGCCAGCCAGTCATACAGGCCCGCGGGGCCAGGGTAGAGCGCCAGCACCACAAACACCACACCAATGGCTACCATCGCCTTGACCAGACGGTCGCGCAGCTCGATCAGGTGGGTGATGAAAGGCTGTTCCGCGCCCTCAAGGTCATCGGGGCTTTTGGATGAGTCGCTCACGGCAAAGGGTGTCAGTTGCGGGTGGAGTGGGTGGACTGTGGCCGGAAACGGGCGACCCGGGCGGCACCAGACTGGGCGTGGCGGCGAACGCCGCTTTTCTGTTTGTACCAGAGTGGCGTGGCACCGCGCTTGAGTCGCCAGTTTTTGCGAACAGGGGTGCCGCTACCGTAGTAGGGCGTGTTTGTGTCGCCAAAGCTGCCGTAGCGATGCGCCATTTCGCTGTCATCGGTATACAGGTCGCGGGCAGCTTCTTGCAGGCCGGTAGACACCTCGGTGTTGAGGTCGTGGGCAGCCTCTTCGATGCCCTGCTTCATTTTTTTGAGCTCGTCGAGCTCCATGGAGCGATTGACCTCGGTCTGCACCTGCGAGACGTAGCGCTGCGCCTTGCCCACCAGCACCCCGACTGTTCTTGCAACACGGGGGAGCTTTTCTGGGCCAATGACGATCAGGGCGACCGCGCCAATGATCGCCAGCTTGTCAATACCAAAGTCAATCACGGATCAGGACTTGGTTTTGACGTCGACGTCGACGGTGTTGCTGTCGTGACGGGTGGCGTTGGTCACCTGTTGGGGGGCGGCTTCCTGGCTAGGGGGGCTTTCTTCACCCTTCATGCCATCTTTGAAACCCTTGACCGCCGAGCCCAGGTCCTGGCCCACGTTCTTGAGCTTCTTGGTGCCGAACACCATGACCACGATCAGCAGCACGATCAGCCAGTGCCAAATGCTAAAGGAACCCATTTTGAGTACTCCGAAGGAAATGTCTATTCAAAAAACGCCTGCATTGGCGGTCTGCGCAGCCTGCACTCTAAACCGATTGTCTCGACCTCATCAGGCATATTGATATCGGTTTGTTTCATAGCAAATGTGGTGCCAGCTTAGGCTGCTTAGCCCTTGTTGCCCGGGCGGGATGCGAATTCCACCAGGCCCGACAGGCCTTCTCTCCGCGCCAGCTCAGCCACCACGTCTTGCGGACCTAAACCCAGGTGGGCCATGGCCACCATCGAGTGGAACCACAAATCGGCGAACTCGCCGACCAGAGCCTTGCGGTTGGCTTCGCTGGCATCCGTAGCCAAATCTTTTGCGGCCAGCACGGTTTCCGTGGCTTCCTCGCCCACTTTCTTCAAAATGGTGTCGGTGCCCTTGTGAAACAGGCGCGCCACGTAGCTTTTGTCCGGGTCACCGCCCTTGCGAGACTCGATGACTTCGGCCACGCGGGCGAGCACATCCAAAGTGGTGGGTTGAGAGTCGCTCATGGTGCTTGTTATTTGTAGATCGTGTCCGGGTTTTTCAAGACCGGATCGACCGGCTTCCACTCACCATTGTCCAGTCGGCTGAAGAAACAGCTATGACGGCCGGTATGGCACGCGATGCCAGGCTCGTGTCCCAACTGGGTAATGCGCAGCAAAATCACGTCGTTGTCGCAATCCAGGCGAATTTCGTGGACCTTCTGCATGTGCCCGGACTCCTCGCCCTTGTGCCACAGCTTGCGGCGCGAACGGCTCCAGTACACCGCTTCGCCGCGTTCGGCCGTCAGGGCCAGCGCGTCGCGGTTCATCCAGGCAAACATGAGCACATCGCCCGTGCTGGCTTCTTGGGCAATGACGGGAACGAGCCCGTTTTCATCCCAGCGAATATCATCTAACCAAGTCATGCCCGAAGTGTATCAACGGGGGCGTGTCAGTCTTGTCATTTCCGCGCCCGTCCATGTTTTCGTCATGAGTGATTCAGTGTCTTCACCTCGCCCCCTTGCGTTCACCATGGGCGATGCCTGTGGCATAGGTCCGGAAATCCTGGTGCGACTGTGGGTGGCGGAATCCCCTCAGGGCCTGGTGCTGGGCTGCCCGGCGGTCATGGCGCGTGCAGTGGCCATCGTGAGGGCGGCAGATGGGCGGAAAGAGGGCCCGTACCTGGAGGTGGTTGCCTTGTCTCAGCCTGGCGATTGGGCCACCTTGGGGGCCGGGCAGATGGGGGTGTGGGCGCCGCCGGGGCTGCCCGCAGATCTGATCGAGGCCCCTTTGGGGCAGGTCGATCGGCGGGCTGGGTTGGCTGCCGCAGCCTGCATTCGGGCGGCTGTGAAGTTGGCCCAGGATGGAGGGGTGCAGGGCGTAGTGACCGCCCCTTTGCACAAAGAAGCCCTGGCCGCTGCGGGCGAGTCTTACCCCGGGCATACCGAGTTGCTACAGGCAGAAGGTGCCCCCCCCGGCCAGCCACCGGCTCCCGTCCGCATGATGTTGATGAATGACCAGCTCAAAACGGTGTTGGTGACCATTCACGTGAGTCTCAGGCAGGCAATTGAGCAAGTCACCTACGCATCCGTGCTGGAAACGATTGAGATCACCCATCGCAGTGCCCAGCAATGGGGGTTGAGTCAGCCGCGTATTGCCGTGGCGGGCTTGAATCCCCATGCGGGTGAGGGTGGATTGTTCGGTGACGAAGAAATACACATCATCGGCCCGGCCATCGAGGCGGCCCGCCGGTTGGGGATCAACGCCATTGGCCCCCTGGCGCCAGACACCGTTTTTATGCGGGCGCGCCACGCACCGCCTCAGCACCCTGGAGAGTTCGATGTGGTGGTGGCGATGTACCACGACCAAGGACTCATTCCGGTCAAGTACATGGGGTTGGATCACGGTGTGAATGTGACCCTGGGGTTGCCCTTTGTGCGCACCAGCCCAGATCACGGCACGGCATTTGACCTGGCGGGAACGGGACGATCCGACCCGTCCAGCCTGATTCAGGCCATGCGCATGGCGCAGGTGTTGATTTCCGGGCGAGCCGAGCGGGCGTCAGGCCGCTGATTTTTTGGGCATGGCCAAGGCGGCCAGTTGCCGGCGAGCACGCACCGTGGCGCGTTCGATCAACTCGGACTGTTCGTAGGCTTTGAAGCGACCGCTTTCGCACATCTTGGCCAGGGTGCGGCCTGTCAGCGAAATGGTCTGCTTGTGCATGTGGTGGCCCTGCGTGAAGATGAAAAACGAGCGGCCTTCGCTCACCCAGGTCAGGCGCACTTTTTTCCACTGCCCCTGCATCATCATCTGATAAGCCGTGCCCTTTTGAATGTGGTGCACCAACTGGATGCCAGAGGTGGGGGCTGGTGGTACATCGAGATTGATGTCCAGTTCCGCCAAAGACGGATCCACTTCGCCTGGCGCATCCAGATTGATGTCGAGATCGCCTGGAACCGTGATCGCTGCTTCATGCACAAACCCGGCTTGTTGCACCTCTTCGGGCGACAAGGCCGTGACCACAGTCAGCAGCGGTGGGGCACTCAAATTCTCCAGCGTGGCAGGCAAGGGGTCGTTGGCAGCTTCTTCTCGGCTGGGAATGGACAGCTGCTCGACCTTGTTGAGTGCGTTTTCCTGCAGGCGCTGGGTCAATTCATGCTGAGGTGCCGCCTTCAGACATTCGGCATGTGCGGGCAATAGCTGGGCGAAGAATTCCTTTTTGGCTTCTTCCGACCACTGAATCAGAGCCAGCCCCTCGTTGAGGTCTTTCATCAACTTCGGTAGGCGCAGCAGGAATTCCTTGCGCAGTACAGGGCTGCCTTTGGGCTGAACGCTGCTAACCAGTTCATGGCCCGCCTTGCGCATGCGCAGGGCCATATCCGATTGAACGCCATCGCGCGCCGACGCCATGACTTGCACCTGACTCCAGATCTGCGCCAGAAAGTCCCGCACGAACTCCGGCATCTCAATCTGGGCAAGTTCTTTACGCAGCAACTGCATATAGCGCTGCTGCACCCGCAGATCGGCTTCCTTGTTGTTCAGCAGCGCGGCCACTGCGGCCTGTTCAGCTGCTTCGCGCTCGGATTCCGTTTCGGTGAATGACTCCAGCTCTTTCAGCTTGGCCTCATACAACTCCATCTTGTCGAAGTCACCATCGACGATGTCATTGACCAGCGCAGTGATGTGCGTCAGGAACTCTTTACCAGGACCATCCTGGTGACCGTCGAACGACGACGCCAGTGACGCGACTCGGTTCACGAAACGGCGAACCGGATGCTTGCGGGAGTTGAAAAACGTCATGTCGCCCAAGGCCACGCGCAGCACTGGCATTTGCAGACGCGCAATCTGGCGTGCTGCCTCGGGAGGCACTTTGGGGTCGGACAGAACTTGATCGAACAGCGCCGCAACGATGTCGATCACCATCTGGTCAATCGCGGCGCCGCCACTGGCGCGAACCAACTCGTCGCGATGCGCGCGGATCAGGTTGGGGGCCATCAGCGGGCCGGCGAAGCCCGCACCTGAGGGCATGGCGCCGGCAGCGGCCAGCGCTTGGGGATCAAAGTCGCCACCCGGTGAGGTGGCCGACCAATCAGTGACGGCTGCCTGGGCGCTCAACTCACGCAGCAGATTCCGGAAATCGGGGGTGATGGGGGCGAATTGCCCAGGCTGAGGCCGGCCAGCGCGCAAGCTGATGGGGGCAGGGCCATCGGTTGCGCCCATGGGCACGCTCATGCCAAACATTTCACTCAGCGCCTGAGCTGCGCGGACGTGATGTTCGCTTTGCGGGCCATACCAGGGGGCGTTGCCTCCCCCTGCGCTGCCGCCGAGCGGGCCTGGCTGCGTGGGGGCGTTCCAGTGTCCGGACTGCGTTGTGCCGGGGCCTGTGTCCTGAAGTGGGTTGGGGCGAGTGCTGGCTGCGTCGGTGCCCGTATCACCCGAACCGGCGCCGCCATTGTTGCGAGTGCGCTGAACAGACAAGCTTTGCGGCTGGATGCCCAGATTTTTCAGTTCTTGAGTTGTTTGTTCGTACGCGGAACTCAATTGACGGGAGAGTTGACGCCCAGTCTGCTGCACGATCAGGTTGATCACACTCAGGTCATCACACAACTCGCCCAGCGCTTTGAGCCAAGCCTTGGCAATCACCTGCGGCCGCAAAGGGTTGTTGTTGGGGCTACCGTCTTCCAGTGCGGAACTCAAATAGCTGTTCAAGGCCTCCAGAGCCTTGTCGCATTCACCGGCCAACTGGGCGGCCAGGCGATCTGCGGCTACGCCGCGCTCTACCTCGGCGTCATCCACCAAGGAGAGCATGGACCAATCGGTATCGGAGAGCATGCCGCTCTTGCTGTCGGACTGGCGTCGAGCTTCCTTCTCGACGCGCTCCTGCAGTTCCTTGGCAAAGGAGCGTTGCAGGCGACCGCCTTCCTTGTGGAGGATGTGCTCTGCATCCATCAGCAGTTGACGCTGGGAGGCGCTGCTCGAACTCAATGCCAATTGCCCCAGAACGGTGCCCGAAGAGTCGGCGGCCGCATGCATGGCCGACTCCAGGCGTGCCAGCGCAGCCTGCAAGACGGAATCAAGACGGGGGTCGGTCACAGCTTGGGTCCAGTCAATGGGTATCGCAACGTTTGTTTCAGCCAGCCCTCTGGCTACGTTGTTTATCGACCCGATTCAGTGAACCTTTTGGGCTTGTTTCAAACTGTCACGAATGCGTTCAATCTCCATGGGAATGAGGGCGGTTTGGGCGATTGTTTCCGAGTGTTGCGGAAAAGCCATAGAAAAAAAGTGGTCGGATCTCCGCTGCCTTGCACGACTTCAGGTCAGCAGGTAGCCAGTCGTCCGTTAGAATCTCAGGTTGACCCTAATCTAATGTCATCGTCCTCGAGGATAACCATGAGCAATCAGCCAGTGGATCAAAGCCGTCGGACCTGGGTGACCATGGCCTGCGCCGCCGGTGGCGTGGGTGGCGTGGCCACTGCGATCCCCTTCGTTTCGACCTTCCAACCTTCCGAACGTGCTCGCGCAGCTGGTGCTGCTGTCGAGGCTGATATCAGCGCCCTCAAGCCGGGCGAGATGATGACCGTCGAATGGCGCGGCAAACCCGTGTGGATTCTCAAGCGCACGTCAGAGCAATTGGCTGCACTGGACAAGATCGACGGCCAACTGGCCGATCCCAAGTCCGAGCGCAAGCCCAGCGAACTGACCCCTGAGTACTGCCGCAACACCCATCGTTCCATCAAGCCTGATGTGTTGGTGGCCGTGGGCATCTGTACCCACCTGGGCTGCTCGCCTTCGTCCAAGTTCCAGTCTGGCCCTCAGGCTTCGCTGCCCGATGATTGGCCCGGTGGCTTCCTGTGTCCTTGCCACGGCTCCACGTTCGACCTGGCCGGCCGCGTGTTCAAGAACAAGCCCGCTCCAGACAACCTGGAAATCCCTCCCCACATGTACCTGTCTGAGACCAAGCTGCTGATTGGTGAAGACAAGAAGGCCTGATCGGAGAAACACAATGGCTGAATTCAAGCAAGCGCCGGCCGGAGCGTCGGCAGGCGAGAAGTTCATGACCTGGATCGACAATCGATTCCCGGCCACGAAGATGTACAAGGAGCACATGTCCGAGTACTACGCTCCGAAGAACTTCAACTTCTGGTATTTCTTCGGTTCGCTGGCCATGTTGGTGCTGGTGATCCAGATCGTGACCGGCATTTTCCTGGTCATGAACTACAAGCCCGATGCGGCTGTGGCCTTCGCCTCGGTCGAATACATCATGCGTGATGTGCCGTGGGGCTGGCTGATCCGCTACATGCACTCCACCGGCGCTTCGGCATTCTTCGTGGTGGTGTATCTGCACATGTATCGTGGCCTGATCTACGGTTCTTATCGCACTCCGCGTGAACTCGTCTGGATCTTCGGTTGCCTGATCTTCTTGTGCCTGATGGCTGAAGCTTTCATGGGTTATCTGTTGCCTTGGGGCCAGATGTCCTACTGGGGCGCCCAAGTGATCATCAACTTGTTCGCCGCTGTGCCGTTTGTGGGCCCAGACCTGGCGATCTTGATCCGTGGTGACTTCGTGGTGGGTGATGCAACCCTGAACCGCTTCTTCTCGCTGCACGTGATTGCTGTGCCCCTCGTCCTGTTGGGCTTGGTCGTGGCTCACATCATTGCGCTGCACGAAGTGGGGTCGAACAACCCCGATGGCGTTGAAATCAAGGAAAAGAAGGACGCCAACGGCATCCCTCTGGACGGCATTCCTTTCCACCCCTACTACTCGGTGCATGACATCGTGGGCGTGGTGGGCTTCCTGATCGTCTTCACGGCCGTGATCTTCTTCATGCCCGAGTTTGGCGGTTACTTCCTCGAGTACAACAACTTCATCCCTGCTGACCCGTTCAAGACGCCACCTCACATTGCGCCTGTCTGGTACTTCACGCCGTTCTACTCGATGCTGCGTGCCACCACCGACTGGATGGTCAATGTCCTGAGCATCATCATCGGCTTGGCTGCCGTGCTGAACCTGATCAAGGGTTCTGGCGATGGCAAGACCAAGATGGGTGCGCTGGTGGGTGCTGCTGTTCTGATTGGTCTGCTCAAGGTCTTCGAAGCGAAGTTCTGGGGCGTGGCCGTGATGGGTGGTGCTGTGGTGATCCTGGTGTTCCTGCCTTGGCTGGACAAGAGCCCCGTGAAGTCGATCCGCTATCGTCCTACCTGGCACAACCTGGTGTACGCGGTGTTCGTCATCAACTTCGTGATCCTGGGCTACCTGGGCGTGCAGCCTCCGTCCCCCGTGGGCGAAAAGGTTAGCCAAGTTGGCACCTTGATCTACTTCGGCTTCTTCCTGTTGATGCCTTGGTGGAGTCGCGTTGGTTCGTTCAAGCAAGTGCCTGAGCGCGTGACCTTCAAGCCCCACTGATTGCAGCAGGAGACTTCTCATGAAAAAAATTCTTGCTTCTTTGCTGGCTGCCCTGGCCATGGTGTCGGGTGCGCATGCTTCTGGTGGTGATCTTGTCCTCGACAAGTTCCCCAAAGAGCGCATCACCGACATGGCTGCGCTGCAAAACGGTGCCAAGCTGTTCGTCAACTACTGCCTGAACTGTCACGCTGCGGCTTTCATGCGTTTCAATCGCCTGAAAGACATTGGTCTGACCGAGCAACAGATCAAGGACAACCTGCTGTTCCCCACCGACAAGGTTGGTGAGGTCATGAAGGTGTCCCTGGACTCGAAGGACGCCAAGGAATGGTTTGGCGCTGTGCCGCCTGACCTGACCCTGGTGGCTCGTTCGCGCGCCAGCCACAGCGGTACCGGTGCTGATTACCTCTACACCTATCTGCGTTCGTTCTACCGTGATGAAACCCGTCCTACCGGTTGGAACAACCTGATCTTCCCGAACGTCGGCATGCCGCACGTGCTGTGGGAGTTGCAAGGTCAACGCGCAGCCAAGTTTGTGGAAGTGGCTGATCCCCATGACCCCGCGAAAAAGACTCACCACTTCGACGGCTTTGAACAACTGACCCCCGGCAAGATGTCGGCTCAAGAGTTCGATAGCAACGTCGCTGACCTGGTGGCCTTCATGCAGTGGATGGGTGAGCCCATGCAGACCCAACGTACCCGTTTGGGCGTTGGTGTGCTGATTTTCCTGGCAGGCTTCTTCTTCATTGCCTGGCGCTTGAATGCCGCGTACTGGAAAGACGTGAAGTAATCGGTGACGTCCTCGCTGCCCCCTGGTGGTGAGGCGTCTACAGCGCAGTGTTCCGCTTTTTGGCGGCGCTGCGCTTCGTTGTTTTGTGGTGCGTCGCGCCACTTCCTTTTTTTGATGTGAGGAATCCACCGCCATGATGGTGCTTTACTCCGGAACGACTTGCCCTTACTCGCATCGTTGCCGTTTTGTGCTGTTCGAAAAGGGCATGGATTTTGAAATCCGTGACGTCGACATCTTTGCCAAGCCCGAAGACATCGCGCTGATGAATCCGTACAACGAGGTGCCTATCCTGGTTGAGCGTGATCTGATCTTGTACGAATCGCACATCATCAATGAGTACATCGATGAGCGCTTCCCTCACCCACAGCTGATGCCTGGTGACCCTGTCGCCCGTGCGCGTGTGCGCTTGTTCCTGCTCAACTTCGAGAAGGAATTGTTTGCTCACGTCAACACGCTGGAAGGCCGTGGTGGCGTCAAGGCCAACGACAAGCAACTGGAAAAAGCCCGTTCGCAAATTCGCGATCGTCTGACCCAGTTGGCGCCGATCTTCCTGAAGAACAAGTACATGTTGGGCGACGATTTCTCCATGCTCGACGTGGCAATCGCACCTTTGCTGTGGCGTCTCGATTACTACGGCATCGAGTTGTCGAAGAATGCGCTGCCCTTGTTGAAGTATGCTGAACGCATCTTCTCGCGTCCGGCCTACATTGAAGCGCTGACGCCGTCTGAAAAAGTGATGCGCAAGTAAGTATCGAACCCGGCAGCCCATGACCACGTCCACCGATCAAGATAGCCAAGGCAGCTCCACCCGCCCGTACCTCATTCGTGCCTTGCACGACTGGTGTACCGACAATGGGTTCACGCCCTATCTGGCGGTGTATGTGGATCGCTCGGTGCAGGTGCCGCAGGAATACGTCAAGAACAACGAGATCGTTCTCAATGTGAGCTTTGAGGCGACCAGCCAGCTCCAGTTGGGTAACGAATTTGTCGAGTTCAAGGCGCGTTTTGGCGGTATCGCGCGGGAGATCGTGGTGCCGATCGATCACGTCATTGCCATCTACGCTCGGGAAAACGGTCAGGGAATGGCCTTTCCTGTGCCTTCGGTTTTGTCGGCAGCCGATGCGGAAGAGGGGGGTGATCCTGCGGTGGGAAGCCATCCCGCTGCGCCGGAAGCTCGGGGCGGTGGACTTCGCTTGGCCCGTGGGGCTGCGAAGGATGCAGTTTCCCCCGCTCAAGATGCGACTGCTGCAGAAGTGGATGCGCCAGTTGTTGGCTCATCGCCTGCTTCGCAAGCGACTGATGGGGATGACCAAGGGCCTCCAGAGGTGCCGCCTCCAAGCAACGGTCGTCCCACGCTGCGTCGAATCAAGTAAAGATATCGTTGTAGAATACAAGTCTTGCGTGCCGGCTTAGCTCAGTTGGTAGAGCAACCGCCTTGTAAGCGGTAGGTCGTCAGTTCGAATCCGACAGCCGGCACCATTCATTCAAGCCCCCAGATTTCGGTCTGGGGGCTTTTTTGTTTTGGGCTACGGCTTGCTTGCCGTGAGCCCACAGGTTGTTACAGCTGTTTTGTCATCGGGCTTGCTGGCATTTGCGTTAGTTGGACTCAAACCAATGCATCCACAAGGAGGAACCATGGCGCAAGCGAGCAAGGCCGGTATCGGTCTCATTTTGATGTCGAGTGTGCTGATGGCGCACGCAGTTCACGCGGCATCCAGCGTCGCTGTTCAACCAGGTTTGTGGGTGGGTGCGACTGAGACAACCATCAATGGCAAGCGAGTCCCCAATATTCTGGACATCAAGGGTGCGTTGACTGCTGAGCAAAAAACGCAAATCACCCGTGCCATGTCCACCTATGGACTGCCAAGTGGGTGGCAGCCAGATGCGGTATGCGTCAAGGCCAGCACTTATGACCTCGACGGGTTCTTGGGCATGATTGGTCGCCGTGGATGCAAAGTAAGCAATGTGCAGTCCACCGCCGGAAAGGTGCGTTACAAGGCTCACTGCGAATTGCCCAATGAAAACATGGCACCTACAACCGGAGAGGTTGAGGGTGAGATCAGCCTGACCAGCAAGACGGAGTGGCGGATGGAAGCGAAGATGACGGGATCGGTGGGCGGTTACCCGATGACGTCTGTGACCAAGCAGGTTGGCAAGTGGATGGCATCAGATTGCCGAGCCGTACCGAAGGGCTTGGATCCCAGCCTGATGGGGAGCGTACCAGGCATTGATGAGGCAGGATTGGAAGACCCCGGTCAAGAGTAACTCAACCGAGGTTTTTGGTGCCGCTCATCCTTGTGTACGGCACCTGTTGCGCTCAGTTGGCTGGGGCAGACAAGAGCTTGTTGAGGTTGCCCAGGTCGTCAGCCTTGAGTGTGCCGCTGGCTTGGCGCAGCTTCACAGTGGCCAGAATCACGTCATAGCGAGCCTTGTACAGATCGCGTTGGGTGGCGGCCAGTTGGGTTTGTGCGTCGAGCACGTCTTTGTTGATGCGAACGCCTACGCGATAGCCCAGTTGCGTGGCTTCAAGTGCCAGCTTGGCGGAGGCTTCTGCGGCCTCGTAGGCCTTGACTTGCGCCAGGCCCGATTGGACGCCGGCAAAGGCTTGGCGGGTGCCCAGCGCTACACCGCGTTTGGCGTTGTCCAGATCGCTTTCTGCCTTGTTTTCCAGCACCAGGGTTTCTTTGACGCGATTTTGAACGGCAAAGCCGGCAAACAGCGGCACGTTCAATTCGAGGCCAATGGCTTTGGCGGTGCCGGCGCCCATGGTGGCTTGGGCTTGGGTGTTGTTGCCGGCAATTTTGTAGCCAGAAATGTGGGTGTTGCCCACGGAGGCTGTCAGGTCCAGTGTGGGCAGGTGGCCGTCACGGGCCTTGCTTGTTTCCAGGCGGGCGGCTTCGCGGCCGGCGGTGGCCTTGCGCACGATGGCCGCATTGCTGGACTGGGTCACCCAGTCGTCTACCTGGCCAGGATCGAGTTGGCTGAGGTTGACCGGGGTTTGCAGTGCATCGGGCTTGACGCCGTTACGCCCAACCAGTTGGTCCAACGCAATGCGCTTGACGTTCAGGTCGTTGGTGGCGGCGATTTCCTGCGCCGTGGCGAGGTCAAAGCGGGCCTGGGCTTCGCGGGTGTCGGTGATGGTGGCGTTGCCGACTTCGAAGCTGCGCTTGGCGGCGGCCAGTTGCTCGGCCAAGGCCTTTTTGTTCGCTTGGGCTGTGGTGAGCATGTCTTGGGCCGACAGCACGCCGAAGTAGGCCTGGGTCAGGCGGACGACGAGGTCGTCTTCAGCCATTTGGAGGTCTGCTTCAGCGACAACCACGGCCTGGTCAGCCTGGCTGATGGTGTCCCAGTTGGACTTGTTGAGCAGCGCTTGGCGGGCCTGGATGCCGATTTTGCGGGTGGTGCCGCTGACTGTGGGAACTTGATCGACAGAGGAGTCGAGTTCGCTGCGGGTCAGGGTGGCTTGAGCGCCCACCTGGGGCAACCAGGTGGAGCGGGCCTGGTCAGCCTTGTAGCCAACGGACTCGGCTTGTGACTTTGCGGCCAGGTAGGTCGCATCGTAGGCTTTGGCCGCTTGGTACAACTCAACCAACCCTTCAGCGTGAACGGGTGTGACTCCCTGGAGCAGGGCTGCGCATGCGGCGGCAGTCAGCAGGGGGCGCAAGGCCGGGCGTTGACTGCGGACGTGTCGAGAGGCGCGGGAGGGTAGCCAGTTCAGCATGAAGGGTCCTTTTCCGTTGGCGGAAATCAGAAAGTGAAGCGGTTTTGCGTGGCAAAACCTGGCAGGCGAGGGGCCACGGTGTCAAACAGTTCTTGTTGCTCGAATTGCTTGTCGCTGGTGCGGGTGATCAGCGTGGCTTGCATGACGGGTTCATCACCGACGATGGCCAGGAGCCGGCCGCCAATCTTGAGTTGATCAAGCAGGGCTTGAGGCACGCTTTGCACCGAGCCCGCAAGCAAAATGGCATCGAATGGCGCTTGGCCCAGCAGGCCTTTGGTGCCGTCGCCTTGTTGTACGTCGGCGTTGGAGATGCCAGCCTTGCGCAGGTTCTGACGCGAGGTTTCCACCAGATCAGCACGGGCGTCCAGAGCTGTGACGCGTTGGGCTTTGTGGGCCAGCAAAGCGGTGATGTAGCCGGTACCCACGCCAATCTGCAGCACTGCGTCATGCTTGTCGAGGTTCAGGTCTTGAACCAGGCGGGCTTCCACGCGAGGCGCCAGCAAAGTGCCACCATTTTCCAGGGGCAACTCCAGATCCATGAAGGCCAGGCTGCGGTGCGCAGCAGGAACGAAGTCTTCGCGGCGCACGGCCGACAGCAGCGCCAGGATCGAGGTGTCCAGAACGTCCCAGGGACGGATCTGTTGTTCGATCATGTTGAAGCGGGCTTGTTCGATGTTCATGCGGGCGTCCTTGACAGTACAGAGGGGCAAAACCGGGATTTTAGGTAGCTGGAGCGGCTTCGGTGGCCTCTTGCGTGTTTTGCGTGTTGTTTGTGGGCGATCTGTTTCAACCGAACTGATTCAGATCAGTTTGTGGGAGGGGGTGGGTGGCGACAGTGTCGCGCCGGACCTCCAGCCCGCGCAGTAGCAGTTCGATCTGAGTGCGGATGAACAGGTCCGGTTCCATGGGAACCGGTGTGGCGGCGCAGGCTGCTGCGCATTGTTGGTAGAGCACCAGGAATTGAACTGGGGCCACCAGCGCCATGACGACCGAAGACACATCCATGGGACGAAATTCCCCACGGTCTATGCCGCGTTGCACGGCGCGGCCGAGCAGGGCGTGGCAGGGGGCGACCACTTCGTCCATATAGAACTGGGCGAGGTCGGGGAAATTGGCGGCCTCGGCCACAATCAACTTGATGATGCCCGCAGCTTGGGATTGCCCCACGCGAGACCACCAGGTTTTGGCCAAGTCTTGCAGCAGTTCGGCAGCAGGGCCCTCGTGCTGATCGACCAGGTCGGCACTTTCCACGATGAACTGGCCCAGGTAGGTGCGCACAACGGCTTTGAATAGCTCGTCTTTACTGGGGTAGTACAGATACAGCGTGCCCTTGGAAACGCCTGCCAGACGAGCCACTTCTTCGGCGCGCGTGGCGGCAAAGCCTTTTTCAACGAAAAGGCTGAGGGCGGCTTCCAGCAGTTCCTGTGGCCGCGCCACTTTGCGGCGGCGTCGGGCCAGCTGTTTCAGCGGGCAAGCGGGGAGGGCATCAAGGGCGTGGGAGCTCAAGGCGACGATGATGATTTAACTGACTCGTGAGTCAGTAATGTACAGCCACTGGTGGGGTGGGTCAACATACCCGCATGGGTATGGCGTGGCTTAGGGGGCTGTAGGTGTCGGGGTGTTGTATGAGGGTAAAACTGATGATCTGTGTTGTCACAATTGGATCGGGGTCGTGAATAATGATCCGATCACTTGTTCTCGTACTGTCGATTCAGCATGACCGCATCCCCCTCCTGCCCACGCGAGCCCGATCAGATCACGCCGGATGGCATTGCCACGGTTGACCGGGCCATCACGACCCGACGTTCCATTCGCCGCTTCCTGCAGACGCCAGTACCGCGTGGCGAGATCGAAGACATTTTGCGTGTGGCATCGCGCGCGCCTTCGGGTACGAATACGCAGCCCTGGAAGGTGCATGTGTTGACAGGGCAGAGTCGGCAATCGCTGGTCGACAAGATCATGGCCATTCACAACGACCCGACGCAGCAGGCGCAGCATGGCGAGGAATACGACTATTACCCCAAGGAGTGGGTGTCGCCGTACATCGATCGTCGTCGCAAGGTGGGTTGGGATTTGTATGGTCTGCTGAACATTGCCAAGGGGGATAAGGTTCGCATGCACGAGCAGCAGGGACGCAATTTCACGTACTTCGATGCGCCGGTGGGCATGGTGTTTACCATTGACCGGATCATGGGGCGAGGCAGTTGGCTCGACTACGGCATGTTCCTGCAAAACGTCATGGTGGCGGCGCGAGCCAGAGGGCTGGATACCTGCCCTCAGGCTGCTTTCAACCACTTCCACGATGTGTTGGAGGCCCACCTGGGCTTGGACAAGAGCCGTGAAATGGTGGTGGCGAGCATGGCCTTGGGCTTTGCCGATCCCCATGCGATTGAAAACACTTTGCTGACTGAGCGGGAACCGGTTTCCGGCTTTGCGACGTTTTTTGACTGAACTGATCCCCATAAAGTAGAGCGCGACTGAGGAGACAAAAATGAGCCTGATGGGCCAGATGATGAACATGCCCCTGATGATTTCTTCGCTGTTGACCCACGCGGCACGCCACAACGGCGATGTCGAGGTGGTGTCCAAACGTGTGGAGGGGGATATGCACCGCACGACCTGGTCCGAGGTCGAGTTGCGTTCGCGCAAACTGGCGCAGGCCTTGGGCCGTTTGGGTTGTGAGCCGGGCGACCGTGTGGGCACGCTGGCATGGAATGGTTATCGTCACCTGGAGGTGTATTACGGCACCTCGGGCTCGCAACTGGTTTGCCACACGGTGAACCCGCGCCTGTTTCCTCAGCAAATTGCATGGATCATCAATGACGCGCAAGACAAGGTGCTGCTGGTGGACATCAACTTGCTGCCTTTGGTGGAAAAGCTGATTGGCAGCCTGCCCACTGTGAAGGCGGTGGTGTTGATGGCGGGGCGTGAGCACATGCCCGCATCCAGCCCGATTCCCGGCTTGCTGTGTTACGAGGATCTGATTGCCGCTGAAGATGGTCGGTACGACTGGCCGACTTTCGACGAGAACGCTGCAGCCTCGATTTGCTACACATCGGGCACGACGGGCAACCCCAAGGGCGCGGTGTACACCCATCGCTCCACGGTGTTGCACGCGTTTGCCGCAGCCATGCCCGACGCCATGTGCATCAAGGCCACAGACACCATCTTGCCGGTGGTGCCCATGTTTCACGTTAACGCCTGGGGCATTCCATATGCGGCGGCCCTGGTTGGCTGCAAATTGGTGTTTCCTGGCCATCATCTGGATGGGGCTTCGTTGTACAACCTGTTTGAAGCCGAGCAGGTGACCATGAGCGCCGGGGTGCCCACCATTTGGCTGGGCCTTCTCAACCATGTGAAGGCCAACAACCTGAAGTTCTCCAGTTTCCGCTCCACTGTGATTGGTGGCGCAGCCTGTCCACCTTCCATGATTCGTGCATTTGAAGGCGACTATGACGTGGAGGTGGTGCATGCTTGGGGCATGACTGAGTTGTCGCCCATTGGCACGCTGAGCCGGCTGAAGACCAAGCATCGCGATCTGCCCATTGAGCAAAAGCGCAAGGTGCTGGCCAAGCAGGGCAAGTCGATCTATGGCATTGACATGCGCATCGTCAACGCCGAAGGTGAGGTGCTGCCTTGGGATGGCGCCACCTCAGGCGACCTGGAGGTGCGTGGTCACTGGGTCATCAACAGCTACTTCAATGTGGACAAGTCGCCGCTGCACGATGGCTGGTTCCCCACGGGTGATGTGGCCACCATCGATGCCGACGGCTACATGCAGATCACCGATCGCAGCAAGGATGTGATCAAGTCAGGCGGGGAGTGGATCAGCTCCATTGACCTGGAAAATGTGGCCATGGGGCATCCGGCGGTGCACGAGGCGGCAGCCATCGCGGCCTATCACCCCAAGTGGGACGAGCGCCCCTTGTTGGTGGTGGTGAAGAAGCCGGGGGCTGAGGTCACTCGTGATGAACTGATTGGGTTCTACGAAGGCAAGATTCCCAAGTGGCAGACACCGGACGACGTGGTGTTTGTGACCGAAATTCCCCACACGGCGACCGGCAAGATCTACAAATTGGGTCTGCGAGAACAGTTCAAAGACCATACATTGCCCACTGTCTGACGGGCCCCGAGGCCGAGACGGGGTAGAAAAGAGGATGCTGCCCCGATTGCCTTGCAGCGGACTCGGGAATGGTGAACGGATTGTTACGCCTGCTTAATAATTCTTACAATACGTCTTTTCAGAAATGACGCGAAACGTCAATCGCGGCATATCGTGACATCTGGGTCGCCCGGTGTCTGACTTCTTGTGAGAGTTGTATGAGCACTACCTACAGCGTGAACGACGGCGTGGCCGTCATTGCCCTGGCCAATCCTCCCGTCAATGGTCTGGGGCAAAGCACCCGTGCCGGCATCGTTGACAGCCTGAACCAGGCTTTGGCCGATGACAGTGTCCAGTCCATCGTCCTGATGGGCTCGGGCAAGGTGTTTTGCGGTGGTGCCGACATTCGCGAGTTCAACACGCCTGCCGCGTTCGCTTCGCCAGGCCTGCATGCCGTGATCCAGGCCATTGAAGCCAGCACCAAGCCGGTGGTGGCTGCCATTCACGGCGTGGTCATGGGCGGTGGCTTGGAATTGGCCTTGGGTTGTCACTACCGCGTGGTGGTGCCAGGCGTTCAGGTGTCCTTTCCTGAAGTGAACATTGGCTTGATTCCCGGTGGTGGTGGCACGCAGCGCATGCCTCGCGTCATTCCGGTGGACATGACCTTGCAGATGGTGACCAGCGGTGCCTCCGTGCCCAGCGAGAAGCTGATCAAAGTGCCTGGCCAGAAGTTGTTTGATCGCTTGATTGATGGCGATTTGTTGGCTGGTGCCATGGCCTTTGCCAAGGAAGTGGCGGCGGTGCGCCCCATGCCCTTGATTCGCGATTTGCCCGTGCAGCCGGTGGCCGATGCTGGCTTGTTCAACCAGTTCCGTGCCGACATGACCAAGGCCCGCAAAGGCCTGGTGTCGCCCCAGCGTTGCATTGACGCGGTGGAAGTGGCCACCCAGATGGGCATTGACGCGGGCATTGACCGTGAGCTGGCCATTTTCAAAGACATCATGGTGGGCGCTCAGGCCAAGGCCATGCAGCATGCCTTCTTTGGTGAGCGTGCAGCTTCCAAGATTCCAGATGTGCCCGACAACACGCCCGTGCGCGACATCAAGCAAGTGGCCGTGATTGGTGCGGGCACCATGGGTGGCGGTATCACCATGTGCTTCCTCAACGCGGGCATTCCGGTGACTTTGCTGGAAATGAAGCCAGACGCCATTGACCGTGGCGTGGGCGTGATTCGCAAGAACTACGAAGCCCAGGTGGCCAAGGGCAAGCTGGCGCAAGACAAGTACGAGCAGCGTATGGCCTTGCTCAAGACCACCTTGAGCTACGACGATATTGCCCAGGCTGACATGGTGATCGAGGCCGTGTTTGAAGACATGGGCGTGAAGTCGCAAGTCTTCACCAAGCTGGACAGCATCATGAAGCCTGGCGCCATTCTGGCGTCGAACACTTCCACCTTGGATGTGGACCAGATTGCCGAAGTCACGAAGCGCCCTGGCGATGTGGTGGGTCTGCACTTTTTCAGCCCAGCCAACGTGATGCGTCTGCTGGAAGTGGTGCGCAGCAAGCACACAGCCAAGGACGTGATGGCCACCGTCATGCAGGTGGCCAAGAAGATCAAGAAGGTGGCCGTGGTGTCGGGCGTGTGCGATGGCTTCATCGGCAACCGCATGTTCGAGCAGTACACCCGTCAGGCCTTCTTCCTGGTGCAAGAAGGCGCCACGGTGCAGCAGGTGGACAAGGCTGCCGAAGCCTTTGGCTTTGCCATGGGGCCCTTCCGTGTGGGCGATCTGGCTGGCAACGACATTGGCTTTGCCATTCGCCAACGCCGCGCCATTGAAAAGCCCAACGTGATCTACAGCAAGGTGGGCGACGCCATTTGCGAACTGGGCCGTTATGGTCAGAAGGTGGGCAAGGGCTGGTACGACTATGAAGCTGGCAAGCGCGAGCCCGTGCCGTCTGCCGAAGTGCAGGCGGTGATCGAGACGGTGCGAGCCAACAAAGGCATCACCCCCCGAGTCATCAGCGACGAGGAGATCGTGGGCCGCCTGGTGCTGGCCATGGTCAACGAGGGTGCCTTGATTTTGGAAGAAGGCATTGCCAACAAGGCGTCGGACATCGACATGGTGTACCTGACCGGCTATGGCTTCCCGCTGACCTGGGGTGGCCCCATGCTGTACGCCGATTTGATGGGCTTGCCCAAGGTGGTGGCGCAGATGAAGCAATTTGCCACCAACCCAAACGACGATCAGGCTTTTTGGCAGCCGGCGCCTTTGCTGGTGAAATTGGCTGAAGAGGGTAAGACCTTGACTGGTGTGAAGCAGTAAGCCGCGCGGGGCAGGGGGGCCCCGCCGTTCTTTCATCGGCGCGTTTGAAACAAGTCCGCATGGCAAAAGTCATGCGGACTTTTTGTTTTCTGGCACAATGAATTGAATTTGACATGAATTCATGTCAAATTTGCAGCCGTTCAGCCAACCCCGTAGAAAGAGCGCGCCATGTCCTTCATCGAAACCACCCGCAATGGCCATGTGCTGGAAATCAAGGTGAATCGTGCCGACAAGCACAACGCCTTGTCGCCCGAGATGTACAGCGATCTGGCCCGCGCATATGCCGAGCTGAGCCACGACCCCGACCTGCGCGTGGCGTTGTTGTATGCCGATGGCCAGCACTTCACCTCGGGCATCGAGCTGGACAAATGGGCGCCGATTTTTTCGGGTGGGCAGGGCTTCAGCGTGGGCGAGGGCGAAATTGACCCCTTTGGCCTGAAAGGCCCTCGGCACAGCAAGCCGGTGGTCATGGCCATGCAAGGCAATTGCTTCACCTGGGGCGTGGAGATCATGCTCAACACCGAGGTGCGCGTGGCGGCCGAAGACACCCGCTTTGCCATGCTGGAAGTCAAGCGCGGCATCTTTCCCTGCGGCGGCGCCACCTTGCGGTTGCCGCAGCAAATGGGGTGGGCCAATGCGCAGCGCTATTTGCTCACGGGCGATGCCTGGTCGGCCCAGGAAGCCCATCGCCTCGGGCTGGTGCAGGAAGTGGTGCCGGCAGGCCAGCAACTTGAAAAGGCGCGTGAGATTGCCGAGAAGATTGCCAAGGCAGCCCCCTTGGGCGTACAAAACGTATTGAAGTCCACCCGCCTGGCGTGGAACGAGGGGGAGCAGGCGGCAGTCGAATGCCTGTTCACCGACATGCTGGCCGTGATGAAGAGCGAAGACGCCGTGGAGGGGGTGATGTCGTTCATGCAGCGCCGCGAGGCCGTGTTCAAAGGCCGTTGATCCGCATTCAATCCGTACGCATTTCACCCCATCATTTGTTGACACCATGAGCTTGCGCCCCACTCTTGATTTCATGCTCTACGACTGGTTGAACGTGGAGCAGCTGTGCCAGCGCCCACGCCATGCCGAGCACAACCGCGAGACCTTTGACGCGGTGCTGGATCTGAGCCAGAAATTGGCTGACGAGCAGTTCGCCCCCTACAACCGACTGGTGGATGTGCAAGAACCCGAGTTCGATGGCGAGCGCGTGCACTTGCCTGAGCAAACCGAACAGGCGCTCAACGCCTTTCGCGGCACCGGCCTGATGGCTGCGGCCATGGACCATGAAGTAGGCGGCATGCAGTTGCCCACCGTGGTGGACATGGCCTCGCGCGCCTACTTCTGCAAAGCCAGCATTGGCATGTCTGGCTACCTGATGCTGACGCGGGGCAATGCCAACACCATCTTGGCGCATGGCACGCCCAAGCAAATCGATGTGTTTGCCAAACCGGGTTTCGAAGGTCGTACTTTCGGCACCATGTGCCTGAGCGAACCGCAAGCAGGTTCCAGCCTGTCTGACATCGCGACCAAGGCGGTGCCCGACAGCACGGGGGGGGATGCCGGTGTGGCGCCTTGGCAAGACGACCCCCTGGGCCCACGCTACCGCCTGACCGGCAACAAGATGTGGATTTCGGGCGGCGAGCACGAAATGGGCGAAAACATCGTGCACCTGGTGCTGGCCAAGATTCCCGATGAAGCGGGCAAAACCATCGCGGGCGTGAAAGGCATTTCGCTGTTCATCGTGCCGCGCAAGCTGGTGGAGTCAGACGGCCGCATCACCAACCAACGCAACGACGTGTCACTGGCTGGCTTGAACCACAAGTGTGGCTTCCGTGGCACGGTCAACACCTTGCTGAATTTTGGTGAAGGGCGTTTCAAGGTGCGCGGCCAGGCGGGTGCGGTGGGCTACCTGATTGGCCAGCCGGGGCGCGGCTTGCAAGCCATGTTCACCTTGATGAACGAGGCCCGCATTGGCGTGGGCTTGGGCGCCACCATGCTGGGCTATGCCGGTTTTGAGGCCTCGCTGGACTATGCCAAGCAGCGCCCGCAAGGCCGGCCCATGACGGCCGCCGGCAAAGATGCAGCTAGCCCGCAAATTCCCATCATTGCGCACACCGACGTGAAGCGCATGCTGCTGGCGCAAAAGGCCATCACAGAAGGCGGCTTGGCCTTGGGTCTGATCTGCGCCAGCCTGGTTGATGACGAGCAAACCGGCTCACCAGAAGACAAGGCGCAGGCCACGCTGTTGCTGGAGTTGCTTACCCCCATTGCCAAAAGCTGGCCCAGCGAATGGGCGCTGGAGGCCAACAGCCTGGCCATTCAGGTGCTGGGCGGCTATGGCTACACGCGCGACTTCCCGGTGGAGCAGTATTGGCGCGACAACCGCCTCAACATGATCCATGAGGGCACGCACGGCATTCAGGGCCTGGACCTGCTGGGCCGCAAGGTCATCATGAACAACGGCCAGGCCTTGGCAGTGCTGGGCGCGCGCATCACCCAGACCATTCAAAAAGCCAGCCAGGTTGAGAGTTTGGCGGGCCACGCCAAGGCCCTGGGCCAAGCTCTGAACCAAGTGGCGCAGGCCACGCAAGCGGCATGGTCTACCGGGCAGCCTGAAGAAGCCTTGGCCAACGCCACGCCGTATTTGCAGGCTTTTGGCCACACGGTGCTGGCCTGGATCTGGCTGGAGTTGGGCCTGGCTGCCCAAACCCTGAAAGCTAGTGGAAACCGCCCGGCTAATGCGGGTTTCCTTCAAGGCAAACTGGCAGCTTGTGATTACTTCTACCGCTTCGAACTGCCGCGCATTGACGCTTGGCTGAGCGTGGTGTCGCGCCGAGACATGACCTGCGCCCAAGTGCATGCCGACTGGTTCTGAACCACAACCAACATGATTCGACACATTGTGATGTGGACGCTCAAGCGTCCAGAAGATGCCCCCAAGGTCAAGGCCTTGCTTGACACCTGCAAAGCCTTGGTCCCCGGCATTCATGAGTTCCAGGTCGGTATCAAAACCGATGGCCTGGAAGCCAACTGTGATGCCGTGCTGGTGTCCACCTTTGAAGACGAGGCCACCCTGGCGTCGTATCAGATCCATCCGCATCACCAAGGTGTGGTGGCGCAGATTCGTGAAATGGCTGCCACGCGGCATGTGGTGGATTACCCTGCTGAGCGGCCAGTTGTTTCCTTCAATCCCACATTCGTCTAACAGGAGAAACACATGTCTTACCTGAAACTGGAAGCCGGCCAGACCGCCGTGATCACAGGGGCTGCCAGCGGCTTTGGTCTGGAGTTGGCGCGCTTGGCCGCTAGCAAGGGCTTGAACCTGGTCATCACCGACGTGCAGCGTGAAGCACTCGACAAGGTCACCGCAGAGCTGACCGAGATGGGTGTTCAGGTGGCCGCCTTGCGTGGCGATGTGTCTCGTTCAGAAGATGTGCATGCCCTGGCCGAACTGTGCCAGGAGCGCTTTGGTGCGCCCCACATCGTGATCAACAACGCGGGCGTGGCTCATGGCGGTTTGATCTGGGAGCACTCGCAACGCGATTGGGAATGGGTGTTGGGAGTGAACCTGTGGGGCGTGATTCACGGCATGCGCCACTTCATGCCCTTGATGTTGGACGCCGCCTCGAAAGACGCCAACTGGCGCGGCCACATGGTGAACGTGGCCTCGATGGCGGGTATGGTCAACACGCCGAACATGGGCGCCTACAACGTTAGCAAGCACGCGGTGGTCAGCTTGAGCGAAACCTTGTATCAGGACCTGGCCTTGGTGTCTGAGCAAATTCATTGCTCGGTGCTGTGTCCGTACTTTGTGCCCACCAGCATCCACAACTCGCACATGAACCGTCCGACCGAGTTGCGCAGCGAGGGAAAGCCCACGGTCAGCCAGATGGTGGCCCATGCCACCAGCACCAAGGCAGTGACCTCGGGCAAGGTGACCGCGGCCGATGTGGCCGGCATGGTGTACGACGCCATTGAAAAGGGCCAGTTCTACATTTACAGCCACCCTGAAGCCCTGGCCATCGTCAAGACCCGCATGGACGACATCGTGTCGGGTCGCAACCCCAGCGATCCGTTTGCCGCCAAGCCTGAGTTGGGCCAGCAATTGCGCGAGGCGCTGAAGGCTGGTTTGAAGACCTCGCAAGCCAAGTAAGGCGAGAGGTCGTTTATCCGCAGGGTCAAGCCGGGAGGCTTGGCCTCAACGGGCGTCCTGCTCGCGGTGGCGGGTCAGGACAACGCCTCGGGCACCAAAGCGTTTGGCCAACTGTTCCACGCAGTACACCGAGCGGTGCTGGCCACCGGTGCAGCCAATGGCCACGGTCACGTAGCTGCGCTGGTCTTCTTCCATAGACGGCAACCAGCGCAGCAAGAAGGCCTCGACCTGGGCGATCATCTCGGCCGATTCGGGTTGCTGAGCCAGGTAGTCCATCACGGGCTGATCGCGCCCCGTCAAGGGCTTGAGTTCCTTGATGTAGTAGGGGTTGGGGAGCACCCGCACGTCGAACACGAAGTCGGCGTCAATGGGCACGCCGTGCTTGAAAGCAAACGACTCGAACACCAGGGTCAGGCGTGAAGGCACGGCCTGCACCACGTTGTGAATCCAGGTGCGAAGCTGGGCCGGACGCAGCAGTGACGTATCGATGACCGTGGACACTTCCCGCAGCGGGCTCAGCAGCTCGCGCTCCAGGTTGATGGTGTCCACCAGAATTTTTTCGCCCGACGAGCCCTCGATCTGTGCCCCGCTTTGGAGCAGGGGGTGAGGGCGGCGGGTTTCGGAAAAACGGCGCACCAGCGCATCGGTGCTGGCGTCGAGGAACACCGATCGCACCTGTATGCCTTCCAGGCGCAGTTGGGTGAGCACGGGCAACAAGTCCGGCAGCGATTGGGCGCTGCGCACGTCCACCGACACGGCCAGGCGGCGCTGCTGTTCGGTGGCGCGTTTTTGTTCCAGATCGACCAAGCCGCGCAACAGTTCAGGCGGCAGGTTGTCGACACAGAAATAGCCCGTGTCTTCCAGTGCGTTGAGTGCCACAGATTTGCCAGAGCCGGAAATGCCGGTCAGCAAGACGATGTCGAGCACGCTCATGCGGCCACCTTTTTGTTGCGAGACCGAGTTGTTGTAGATGCGTTACCAACTGGGGTGGCGGCATGTGCGGTGTCCAGCATGGCCTGGGCATGGGCCCGGCTGGTGTCGGTGATGGCGCCGCCCAGCATGCGGGCCACTTCCTGCACACGGGCTTCGTCACTCACCGGGCGAATGTCGCTGCTGGTCTGACCCTCAACCAGGGCCTTGGACACCACCAGATGCTGGTGGGCACAGGCGGCCACTTGCGCCAGGTGGGTCACGGCCAGCACTTGGCGATCGCATCCCAGTTGTTGCATCAACTGGCCTACGGTGTCAGCCACGGCACCACCCACGCCAGAGTCGATTTCGTCGAAGATCAAGGTGCCCACGGCGGTGGCAGGGTCGGCACGCTGTGTGGTGGTCACGGCAATGGCCAGGGCCAGGCGAGACAGCTCGCCACCCGACGCCACTTTGCCCAAGGGGCGCGGCGTGCTGCCAGCGTGGCCGGCGACCAGGAACTCGACCGATTCCAGCCCGAATGCCTGGGGCTCATCTTGCTTGACCAAGGCGACTTCGAATCGTCCGCCCGCCATGCCCAACTTCTGCATGGCCTCGGTCACCGAATGGCCCATCACGGGGGCGATGGCCGCGCGCAGTCTGGAGGCGATTTTGGCGGTGGCCAGCCAGGCTTGATGCGCAGCCTCGGCTTGCTGCTCCAGCGCGGCCAGATCGGCGGCAGCATCGACTTCGGCCAGTTCCGCCTTCCAGCTTTGCAGCAGTTCGGGCAGCTCGGCGGGTGTGCGGCGATAACGGCGCGACAGACTCATCCACAGCGACATGCGGCCATCCAGTTCGGCCAACCGCTCGGGGTCGAGGTCGGTGTGGCGCAAGGTGGCGCTCAGGCTGTGGGCGGCATCTTGCAGTTGTGCCTGCGCGCTGCGCAACACGTCGAGGGCGTTGGCCAGATCAGGCGCATAGCGGGCCACGTCGTCGAGCGCATCGATGGCGCGCGAGGTCAGCGACTCGGCGCTGTCATCGGCTTCGGAAATTTGTTCCAGCGCCAGTCGGGTGGCCTCCAGAATGGCTTGGCCGTGGCTGAGCCGCTGGTGTTCGGCATTCAGTTCATCCCACTCGTCAGCCTGGGGGGTGAGCTTATCGAGTTCGGCAATTTGCCACTGCAGGCGCTCGCGTTCACGGTCCAGGTCGGCCTGGCGGGTGCGGGCGTCGTCCAGCTTCTGGCGGGCCAGGCGGCGCTCGGCCCAGGCTGTTTGCATGGCGGCAGTTTGAACGCCGGCTTGCTCGTCGACCAGCGCCCGGATGGCGTCGGCACGAGTCAGGCTTTGCCAAGCGTGTTGGCCATGAATGTCGACCAGATGCTCGCCCAACTCGCGCAACTGCGATACGGTGGCGGTGCGGCCATTGATCCATGCGCGGCTCTTGCCCTGGTTGTCGACCACGCGGCGCAACAGCAGGGGCTCGCCGGGGGTGGCCTCGAAGCCAGCTTCATCCAGCCAGGAGGCCAGCTGGGTCATCAGGGCAGGACTGGGTTCGAATTCGGCGGTGATGTCGGCCCGGGCGGCGCCTTCGCGGACCACGCCGGCGTCGCCCCGGCTACCCAGCGCCAGTTGCAGGGCGTCGATGAGGATGGATTTGCCGGCACCGGTTTCACCGGTCAAGGCCGTGAAGCCGCTGCTCAGGTCAATGTCCAGCGACGTCACGATCACAAAGTCGCGCAGGTTCAGGCGACGCAGCATGTCAACTCACTCCTTCGTTCCAGCGCATCTTGCGCCGCAGCGTGGCGTAGTAGTTCCATCCGTTTGGATGCAGGAAGCGGACCCGGTGCGGCGAGCGTCGAACCGTGACACGGTCGCCGTGCAGCAGACTGGCCAGACTTTGCATGTCGAAGTTCATGCTGGCGTCTTTGCCGGCCACAATTTCAATGTCGATGGTGCCGGTATCTGGCACCACAATGGGTCGGTTCGACAAGGTGTGCGAAGCAATGGGCACCATCACCCAGCCATTGAGGCCCGGGTGCAGAATGGGGCCACCCGCCGACAAGGAATACGCGGTCGATCCGGTGGGCGAGGCCACGATCAGGCCGTCAGCCCGGTAGTTGGCCACAAACAGCCCATCGACCTCGGCCCGCAATTCGACCATGCTGGCCGTGGCGCCGCGGCTGACCACCACTTCATTGATGGCGTAGTCTTCGTAAATGGTTTCCAGCCCGCCATCGCGGCGCGGGCGCAGCACGGCACCTTCCAGCACCGAGCGGCATTCTTCTTCGTATTGGCCCGCCAGCATCACGGGGAGCACGGAGGCCACATCGCGTTGCTGAATGTCGGTGATGAAGCCCAGGCGCCCCTGGTTGATGCCGATGAGCGGCACGTTGTAGCGGCACAGCTCGCGGGCCACTGCGAGCATGGTGCCGTCGCCGCCCACCACCACGGCCACATCGCACTCGCGGCCAATTTCATTGACGGTGAGCGAAGGGTAGTCGCCCATGCCGGTATTGAGGGCCGTTTCCACCTCCAACGACACCTCGACGCCAGTGCGCGAGAGGATGTGTGCCACGTCTTCCAGAATCGGGCGAATGCCACGGGCCTGGTACTTGCCGATCAGTGCGGCATGACGAAAGCGGTAGTTGGGTGGACTGGACATGCGGGCGATTACACCACAGCGGGTTGTGAATCCGTACCACGTATCCGGTGGGCTTCCCCCCGGTTTGCCCGCACACGGCCTAAAATGAAATCGCCATGATGGATGACCGAGCCAAGATCCTGCTGAAGGCGCTGGTAGAGCGCTACATTGCCGACGGCCAGCCCGTGGGCTCGCGTACGCTTTCGCGCGCCTCGGGGTTGGAGCTTTCTGCTGCCACCATCCGAAATGTGATGGCTGACTTGGAAGAGTTGGGCCTGATCGTCAGCCCCCACACCTCTGCGGGACGGGTGCCCACCGCGCGTGGCTACCGCATGTTTGTGGACACCATGCTGACCGCGCGGCAGTTGTCGCTCAACGATCTGGATGCCCAGACCCGCGAGCAACTGTTGCCCGACCAGCCGCAGCGCGTCATTGCCAATGCGGCGCAAATGCTGTCGAGCCTGTCGCAGTTTGTGGGCGTGGTGACTTCGCCGCGCAAGCCCTCGGTGTTTCGCCACATCGAATTTCTGCGTTTGGGCGAAAAGCGTGTGCTGGTGATTCTGGTCGCGCCCGATGGCGATGTGCAAAACCGCGTCATCTTCACCCCGCAAGATTTCAGCCAAGCACAGCTGATCGAAGCCAGCAATATTCTCAACACCCACTACTCGGGGTTGTCGATTGAGGCCATGCGCGAGCGGCTCAAATCGGAAGTCGATCAACTGCGCAGCGACATGGCTGCGTTGATGCAGCAGGCGGTGCAGGCTGGCAGCGATGCCTTGGCTGAAAGCACCGATCAGGTTGTGGTGTCAGGCGAGCGCAATTTGCTCACGGTGGAAGATTTTTCCAACGACTTGGGTTCGTTGCGTCGCATGTTCGATTTGTTCGAGCAGAAAACCCAGCTCATGCGTTTGCTGGATGGCTCCAGCCGTGCCGAAGGGGTGCAGATCTACATTGGCGGGGAAAGCCAGGTGGTGCCGTTTGAAGAGCTGTCGGTGGTGTCGGCCCCATATGAAATCAACGGCCAGGTGGTGGGCACCCTGGGCGTGATCGGCCCCACCCGCATGGCCTATGACCGCATGATCGAGATTGTGGACATCACCTCGCGTCTGGTAACCAACGCCCTCAGTACCAAATAATGGCTCATGGAAGAGTCAATGGGTATCAGTTTTTCTGATGCCCGCTAGTGGTAAATAAAATTTGCCTGATAAGGGCCGCCCCTTTAGGCTGCAACCTGGTTCAAAAACGAAGGGGTAGCAGATGCAGCGTTTCTGGCGTCGAGCAGGGTGGGTGACGGGTGTGGCGGTTTTGGCAGCGGTTGGACTGGCCAATTGGATCAGTGCCCAAGATGAGCGCCTGCCGCTGAGTTTGAGTCAGCCGCAATTGCCCGCTACATTGCCGCCGGTGCAGCCGCCACCTGGGTTGCGCTTTTCCGTTCTGAAAACCGGTGAATCGCGAGGCACATTCGAGGCATTCCTTGTTGGGGGGGGATCGTGGTTCAAATACCGCCGCCCCAGCCAAATGGCGGTTCTGGTTCAGCACCCTCAGGCCACTTTCTTGTTTGATACGGGCCTGGGGCAACAGGTCGATCAGCAGTTTCGGGCCAATGGTTTCTTTCACCGCCAGATGTTTGCCTACCAGGGGGTGGACCCCGCCGCAGGCCAACTGCGCCGAGCTGGTTGGACGCCCGAGCAAATCAGCATGGTGGTGCCGTCCCACATGCATTGGGATCACATCAGTGGGTTGCCTGATTTCCCCGGCGCGCAAGTGTTGGCGCAGCCTGCCGAGCGCGACCAAGCCCAACATGGCGCACCTCCTGCCTTCATCGCCAGCCAGTTTGAGGGCGTACAGCGTTGGCAGACTTTGCAGTTCGCCGCGCAGCCCTATGTGGGCTTTGACAAGAGCCTGGATCTGTTTCGGGATGGTTCGGTGGTGCTGGTACCTCTGGGTGGGCACACAGCCGGGCAGGTTGGTCTGTTTTTGAACCTGCCCTCTGGTCGTCGGTACTTCTTTACCGGCGACGTGACCTGGACTCTGGAGGGCATTGCCTGGCCGGCAGACCGCTCATGGGCTTTGCGGCAAATGGTGCATCTGGACCACGATGAACCCAGCAACCAGGCGGCCATCGTGCGCCTGCATCACATTCATCGTCAGTACCCCAATCTGCAGATCGTGCCTGCGCACGACGAGCATGTGCTGCGCACCCTGCCGGTGTTTCCGCAGTTTCAGCAGTGAGGTCGGGGCGTGAATCTGCGCAACCTTCAGTACTTTTGCGCGGCCTATGAGGCGGGCTCAACCGTGGGTGCAGCGCGGGCCTGCCACGTAACGCAGCCCGCAGTGTCAGCAGCCATCGCCTCGCTGGAAGCCGAGTTGGGCGTCTTGCTGTTTGTTCGTGGGCAGCGAGCGCTGTCACCCACCCCTGCGGGCATTCGCTTGTTTCGCCTGGGCGGCAAGCTACTGGCCGATGCCCAGGCCATTGTGGAAACCTTTCAGGAGGTCTCGGAGCGACCCCGACTGGCGGTTTACGCCCACCCCAGCATTGGCGTGGCCAAGTTGCGCGATTGGCTGATCTGGTTGCGGCAACACATCGACCACCTTGAACTCAGCGTGCTGGACGAACCCGAGCAGGCCGACGTTCGGCTCATGCCCGAGAGCTGCGTGACTGCAGGCGAGATGTTTCACCCCCTGTGGTCCGAGTCCTATGCTTTGCTGGTGCCTTGTGAGCACCCCTTGGCCGTTCAGCCAGACCTGAGTTTGGCCGACCTGCACGGCGTGGCGTTTGTGGAACGCACGCAATGCGAACTGGCATCGCATTGGCAAGCCGGTTTGCAGACCTTACAGATCGCGCCCGATGTGCGCGCACGGGTTCACAGCCATGAATGGGCCTTGGCCCTGGTGGCCGCAGGGGTGGGGGTGACCTTGGCCCCCATCGCGCCGAACGACGCCTTGCAGTCGATCACGGTGCGAGCCGATTTGCCCGAGCTGCAATCGGTGCAGAGAACGGTGGGGGTACTGTGCGCTGCTGGCTCGGAAAGTGAGCTTTATTCGCGTGTGGTGGCGCTTAGCCGGGCGTGGGCAGGCTCTACAATGGCGGCCTTGCTGCGTGCGGGCCTCTAGCTCATGCTTGGTTAGAGCAGCGGACTCATAATCCGTTGGTGCCGGGTTCGACTCCCGGGGGGCCTACCAAATATTCAAAGCCAACCCTGATCGGTTGGCTTTTTTGTTGGTGTAAATTTTGATAAATATATCAATTCCATTGTTGTTTTTGGATTTTGTTGATATAAATATCAAATGCAAACCCTCCAAGAGCTAGGTGAAGCTGTCGCCGAGCGCCGCAAGGCGCTCAACATGCGTCAGCAGGTGGTTGCCGAGCAGGCTGGTATCACTCCCGAATCCCTGTCCCGCTTTGAGCGGGGGCGCGGTGCCGAGTTCGGCGCCCGCAAGCTGCTGGCTGTGCTGGCCGTGCTGGGAATGGAGCTCAACATCATCCCCACGGGCCAGGCGGGCACCCTGGACGAACTGCGCCGTGAGCGCAACCAGGCATGAGGCTCTCGGTCTACGTCATGGGCCGCGATGTGGCCGTGTTGGAGCAATCGGGCGACTTCAAGAGCGTGCTGAGTTACCACGCCAACACGGCGCCTGATGACTTCGTCTCCCTCACGATGCCTGTGCGAACTGAATCGTACGTTTGGGATGACCAACTGCCGCCCGTGCTGCAGATGAATTTGCCCGAGGGCTACCTGTTGCAAGTACTGCAAGAGCAATTCGGGCCGCACATTGGCGCCAGCCCGATTGCCTTGCTGTCGGTCATCGGCCGCAACATGGTAGGACGCATCCAAGTGGCCGCCACAGGTGCGGAGCTGAACCAACCCGCCAAGCCCATCGAGGTGGCTGCGCTGCTGAAGGGCGACAACTCTGAAGAGGCCTTTGCCGAACTGGTTCGCCAGCACGCGACCAGCGGCGTGTCTGGCGTGGTGCCTAAGTTCTTGGATGAGTCCGAAGAAGCGCAGCCAGTAGGCTTGCCGTTGGCGGCGCACAAGAAGGCCAGCCTGATCACGCGGCGGCACATCATTAAGGGCTCTAGCAAGCAACTGCCCTTTGTGGCGTTGAACGAGCATCTGTGCATGCAGGTGGCATCAAGGGTCATGCCTACGGCCAAGACGGAGGTGTCGGACGACGGCCAGGCCCTGGTGGTGCACCGCTTCGATGTGGACGAGCGCGGTCAGCCTCACTGGGGCATGGAAGACTTCTGCTCCCTGCTGGGCCTGAGGCCTGCCGCCAAATACGACACCACCTGGGAGCGCATTGCCAAGGCCGTGCGTGACCATGTGCCTGTTGAGCGGCGGCTGGACACCTTCAGACAACTCGCCACCACCTTGCTGCTGACCTATGCCCTGCGCAATGCCGATTGCCACGCCAAGAACCTGGCGCTGCTATACACCTGCCGGGCTGACGTGCATTTATCGCCGGCCTATGACATGTTGACCACCAGCGTGTATGCAGGGTTTCAGCACAACCCACCTGGCATTGAGTTCATGGGCAAGAAGACCTGGACGCCCGGCAAAAACCTGCAGAAGTTCATCGCTGCCAACTTTGGTATTCAGCCCAAAGAGCAAGCGCAGATGGTGGAGGCGATCAGTGATGCCGTGGCCGATGTCGGAAACAAAGTTCGAGAGGCCATGGCCGAGCATGGCGCTTTCAATGACATTGGCAAGCGCATGTTGACGGCGTGGAGTGATGGCGTGCAAGGGTTGCGGCACCAACGCGTGTATGCCGTTGGTGAGTGGGCATCTGGCGATGCATTTGAAGGTTTTTCGCCTCCATCCAAGGTCAAAGGTGAACGAGAGAGGATGGGGCGCTCCCCACTACTGGGAAAGCGCTAGGATGTGTCTTTCCTGCTCTGGGTAAGGAACAGGATTGCGACCCCGCAATCTCAGGGGTATAAGGAAAACTGCAGTCTTGCTCCGCGCTCCATGCGAGCCATGTCAATCCGGCAGGCAAGATGCTGCGTCCCTTAAGAATACCGAGGCGACCATCATGACCCGCACGTCCGCTCCCAGAACCCCCGAAACTGCCACCACGCCCGTTTCCCCTGTCTGGCTGGAGGCGCCCACCCAGATAGCCGATTTCTGGCTGCAGATGATGAAGCCCTTGCCTGGGGTGGAAAAGCAGTTGGAAAGTGGTCAGGACATGCTGAGCGTGCCGGTGACCGCTGGCGTGGAAGAGGCCATGCGCATGGCTGAGTTGTTCAACTCGCTGGTCAATACCCAGATGCAGTGTTGGACTCAATTGCAAACCGGCATGGCGCAGTGGATGCTGATGGCCAATCCCGAGCAGACCCCAGTCAATCCAGACTCGGCGGGGCCCTTGCTGTGTCCGCCTGACGATCTGACCC
Source organism: uncultured Aquabacterium sp. (assembly GCA_964453105.1). Taxonomy (GTDB): domain Bacteria; phylum Pseudomonadota; class Gammaproteobacteria; order Burkholderiales; family Burkholderiaceae_C; genus Aquabacterium. The sequence continues at coordinate 37,616 of CAYVOP010000001.1, forward strand.
CGGCCAATCTGTTCAAAACAGCCAGTGGGGTGATGAATGCCATGGCCGGAGCCTGGATGACGGCTGTTCGCCACGACGCAGAAGACATGAATGAGCAAGCCGCCCAGCCGCCGCAGGCCTGATGCCAGCGTTCTGTGACGCGTGTGACTTCTATGCTCCTTCCTGATCTGGGATAAGAATTTGCTTAAAATTTAAGCAGAATTTGCTCCTGAAATGGCCTCTTTTCCTGCCTTGGGGTGAGGGGCTTGAGCCCTATCGTTGGCCTCGTTCTCATTCACCGAGCGAGTGCCCCGATGCCCCAGCGTGCCAGCCGTTTTGCAGTACACATTGCCACCACCGACGATGACCTGCGTGATGCCTGCCAAGTGCGCCTGGCAGGCTATGGACACCACCTGGGTGAGGTGGGTGCTGGTTTTGGTCAGGTCGACGCGCTGGACGTTGCTGATGGCGTGGCGGTGCTGATTTGCCGCGACGAGCACACTGGCCAAGCCCTGGGTACGGTGCGCATTCAGACCCATGTTCACCAGCCCTTGCAGGTAGAGCGTTGCGTGATCTTGCCGCATCAGATCACTTCGTCTACGCGTGCTGAAGTGACGCGGCTGGCGGTGTGCCCGGGCGTCGATGCCAGCGTCAAGCTTCACTTGATGAAGGCGGTTTACGACTATTGCGATGAGCAGGGCATTGAATGGCTGGTCATTTGTGCGCGCAGCCAGTCGTTGGCGCGCACCTACCGCATGCTTGGCTTTCAAGACTACCTGGCTCCGGGGCAAATGGTGCCATTGAGCTATGCCGGCAACATGCCCCATCTGGTGTTCACCCTGAATTTGCCGCAAACACGCCAACACTGGCGGGGTGCCGGACATCGTTTGCAACAGTTCATGCTTGCGCCGTCGCTCCTTGCGAAGCCTCACGCACCGGTGCATCGCCCGGCAGTTCATCCTGCGGCAGCGCAGGCGGCATGACCTGGCTGGGTGACCAGCGGCTTACCACCCGGCTCAGTTCTTCCAGGGTGCATGGCTTGGACAGAAAATCGTCCATGCCGGCCTCCAGGCAGTCTTGCTTTTCTGCATCGCCCGCGGTGGCAGTCAAGGCCACGATGGGCACGGGCATCAAGCCCAGTTGTTTTTCTTGCTGGCGAATTTCTCGCGTTGCCTCGTAGCCATCCATCACCGGCATGTGGCAGTCCATCAGTATCAAATCAGGCCGGTTGACCTCGCGCAGGGCGTGTTGAACGGCCTCGCGCCCATCTTTCACATGCTCGGTGACGGCGCCGATCAACTCCAGAAAATTCGTGGCCACCAAGGCATTGACCTCGTTGTCTTCGGCCAGCAAGACCAGGCAGGGGCGTTGCTCGGCCACGGGCGATTGGCCAGCCGCCTGCGTGCCCGTTTGGGGCGGCATGTGACGAGGCATGGGGGGCGCCCCATGCCCGGCTGCGTTGGCGCTCAATGGGTTGGCCATGTGTGGCAGAGCTTGCTCCGCGCGGGTGCGCTCAGCGGGCGAAGCGACAGCGGGCTGAAAGGCGGTGTAGAGCATGGTCGTGCCGTAACCTGGCTCGCTGGTGGCGGAAATGTCGCCGCCCATGGCTCGCGCGATGTCTCTTGCAATGGTGAGGCCCAATCCCACCCCCTCATTGGCCTTCTTGGTGGAGCCCGATTCGGTTTGCTGAAACGCGTCGAAGATGCGGTCCAGATCTGCTGCGGCAATGCCGGGCCCAGTGTCGGTCACCTCCGCGCAGACGCCGCCCTCATCGGCGTCGTGCGTGATGGTCAGCGTCACCCCGCCATGCTGGGTGAATTTGATGGCATTGCCCAGCAAGTTGTGCAGCACCTGCCGAAAGCGGGCGGCGTCCCCCATGACCCAGCAAGGTGAGGGCAAGCGATTGCGAACATCAAACCGCAGACCTTTTTCTTCCGCCCGCATGGTGTACAGGCCGGTGAGTTGGCGCAGCTGATCTTGCAGGTCATAAGGCTCGTTGCGCAGCACGAACTGCCCGGCTTCGACCCGCGAAATATCCAGCAAGTCGTTGATGAGACCGAGCAGGTGCGTGCCCGATGACTGGATCAGTTCAACGCGTTGCCGCAGACGAGGCTCGTGAATGTCGAGGTGCAGGATGCGGGACATGCCCAATATGCCGTGCAACGGCGTGCGCAGTTCGTGGCTCATGTTGGCCAGAAACTGCGTTTTGACCGCACTTTGCCGCATCGCTGTTTTCAGGGCCTCGTCTTTCTCTTGCGCCAGAGCCTGTGCCTGCATACGCAGACGAATCGATTCCGTCAGCCTTTGTTCACTGCGCGCTGCCGTGATGATCTGCAGCGCAATGAGCATCAGCAAACCCAGGCTGCCCAACTGGCCCAGCATTTCACCGCGAGCCAGCATGCCCAGCGCCGTTGGCGCGAGGATGGGAATCACATAGCCCGCGGTGTAGCTCACGCTGAACTGCAGGCCAAAGGTGGCCACGCAGGAAATGCACGCCAGTGCGGCTATGACAAAGGAGGCGTGCGTCCAGGGGGCGGCAATGGCCACATAGAGCCCAGCGGCACCCCAAACCATGCCATCCACAATCAGCCCGGCCAGGGTGATGCGAGGCGAGGGGGCAAGGGTTGGGCGGCCCTGAAGCCAGCGAAAGGTCGACACCACCACCTTGATCACCAGCCAGGCGTCCACCATGGTTTCAGAGCCGAGAGCCTCCCTCAACCCCAGGCCCATGACGACGGCAAAAGCCGTGGCCACCAGCACGCCAATGCGGGCATGGGCCCAGATCATGCGAAGCTGTTCTTCTTGTACTGCTCGTCTGGAGGGGGTGTTCAATGGCATCGCGCTTCAAGGCGATTAGGGGTTGGACGGCTACAACCTACTGCAGTCTGACACTTTGCGTCAAAAAATGCAGCAGGTCCAGCTTGGTCCCCTAACTTGGCCGAGAAACCCAATTCAGGCCTGGCCCTGGATGCGGTGGCGCAACATGGCGGCCCGGATCCGGTCGATGGTTTCGTCCATCGGGGCGTGGCTGAACACTTCCAGCCCGAGTTGCCGGGCAATGTCGTTGATGATGGCTGGGTTCAGTGGCAAGCCCCCCGCGTCGACGGCGTCGAGCAGCGATTGCGCCCGCTGGTAAATATCTTGTGGCTTCTGGCGGGCGGCCTGCCGGCGTTGCAGCAGGCTCTTGAAGGGGGAAATCATGCTTGTCATCGTAGCAGGCGAGCGTTTGTCGGGGGGGCTTGTCATCCAATTGCTGGGGCGGCGCGTTATGAGGCTGTGTCCTGATTTGTTTTGCCGCGTCATGAACCGTCATACCGAGCAACAGCTGCTGAATTTCTGTGTCGCCCAACATGGGCGTTTCAATGCCGATGCCTGGGGGCAGCTTGAAGGCGTGGCGCCTGAGCAAAAAGCCTGCGCCATGCTGCTTCTGGCCAATGCCCGCTGGTACGGCCGGCTGAGCGAATTGCGTGATTTGGTAGGGAAATCCTTCTCATCCAATGAGGCCGAGCTGACTAAGCTGTCTCATCGGGCTGGATTCAACCCCGCACGCTTTGCGCAGCGTCTGCAAGGACTGTTGTGGCAAAGCACCGAAAGCAAGCGCTGAAAGTTATCCACGCAAGCTGTGGGTAACTTTGTTGGCAAATCGGGGAGAACTGGCTTTTCCCCTATGAAACTGCTTGGTTTGCTGCATTTTTAAGCAGCACTGAAAAGGTGGCTTCTTATCCTAAATCGGGAAAATGCTGCCTTCCACTCGCCTCAACTCTGGGTAAGCTGTCGGTTTGACGATAGTCCATACGAGTTCAGGGAAAATTTTGAGTAGGTCGCAGTCGATTTCGGAAGCGCGCCGAGCACTGGCATTGGGCCTGATGCTGGGGTGGTCGTTCCGTGTTCGCGCGGCTGAAGATCGCGGCCGCAACATCGCCGTGCTCTACCCAGACATTGGGGAACCCTATCGCAGCGTGTTTGCCGCCATCATCGGGGGCATTGAAGATCAGGCCAATGGCCGGGTGGCCAGTTTTGCCGTGGGGGGCAACGCCAGTGCGCAAGACATGGCCAGTGAACTGCGCCGCCGAGACGTCAAGACCTTGATCGCCCTGGGGCGCAACGGCTTGAAACTGGCTGCGGCCATGGATCGCCAATGGGCCGTGGTGGCTGGCGGGGTCATTGCCGTGCCCGACGTGCAGGCCCGCGAATGGCCCGTGCAAAGTCTGGCCCCTGATCCATCCCTGCTGTTTGCCCGCCTGAAAGCCATGATGCCGGGCGCCCGTCGGGTCATGGTGGTCTACGACCCACGCCAAAATGATTGGCTGATGCGGCTGGCGCGTGAAGCGGCCAAGGCGCAGGGGCTCGACTTGCTGGTGTTCGAGGCCGCCGACCTCAAAACAGCCGTGCATCACTACAAAGACGTTTTTGCCAGCTCGGATACCCGGCGTGATGTGCTGTGGTTGCCGCAGGATTCCACCACGGTAGACGAAGCGGTGGTGCTGCCCATGGTGCTGGAAGAAAGCTGGGGCCGAGGTTTGGCTGTGTTTTCCAGCAACGTGGGCCATGTGCGCCGTGGCGTGCTCTTTGCTCTGTACCCCGACAACACGGAAATGGGGCGAGGTCTGGCACGCCAGGCTTTGAATGTTGCAACCGGCAGCGGCGTGGCGCAGCCCGGTGTGAGCCCTTTGAAAGAAGTTCTGCTGGCGGTCAACACCCGTACCGCCAGCCACCTTGGCGTCAATGTCGACACGCGCCGTTTGCGTGTCGAAATGGTCTTCCCGGAGCCTTGAGAAGATGGTGAAAACTCAAAACATGCTCCAACAGCAAGGCATGCGGCGACCTGTGCGCCGTATGACCTTCAGGCGGCAGCTCAGTCTGGCTGTGGCATTTGGTGTGTTGATCATGGCGGTTCTGTCGTCGGTGGTCAGCGCCTGGCAAGGCAGTCAGCAAATTGTTGAAACCCTCACGCAGCAGGGGTTGAAGGTGGCCTCCAGCATGGCGCGGCAAAGCGCGCTGGCACTGCTGGCGGGGTCTCCCGATAACGCTGATCGTGCGGTGGAAGCCACTTTGGCGTTTCCTGACGTGCTGCGGGTCGATCTGGTCAACGCCGACGGGTCGTTGCTCATGGGGCGCGGTACAGGCGGGTTCGCCAAGCCTGGGCGTTTGTCAGTCAAGGCCTTGCCCCGCGAGGCCTATCTGGATCAGGAATCAGACGACGCCTGGCACTTCATTGCGCCAGTCTGGACACGATCCGAAGCCTCGCCTTTTGACGTGGAGGCCCCCAAGGAATCGTTCGTGGGGCATGTGCGCGTGGTGTACAGCAAGGCCACCTTGCAGCGCATGACGGCCCATGTGTTCTTTGCCAACCTCATCATTTCCTTCACCTGTGCCGCCGCTTTTCTGGTGGTGATTCGCTGGTTGTCTCTGCGCCTGACGCAGCCGTTGAAAGACCTGTCTGGCGTGATGGCCCAGGCCGAGCATGGCGATGTGGCCGTGCGGGCCGAGGTGCGCGGGCCGCAAGACATCGCGGCCATGGCGCAGGCCTTCAACCGCATGATCGCCTCGCTGGAAGAGCGGGGGCAGGAGTTGCGTCGCCATCAAGAGCACCTGGAAGACGTCGTGCGTGAGCGCACCGCCGAGTTGCAGCAGGCCAAAGAACGGGCCGAAGAGGCCAACCAGGCCAAGAGCAGCTTCCTGGCCCGCATGAGCCACGAATTGCGCACCCCGCTCAATGCCATCATGGGTTATGCCCAGTTGCTGCGCATTGGCGACCCGCTCAACGAGCGCCAGAAGGTGGGTCTGAGCACCATCTACAGCAGCGGTGAGCACTTGCTGCTGTTGATCAACGACATTCTGGATCTGGCCAGTATCGAAGCCGGCAAGTTCCAACTGTATGAGGCGCCGGCGCCCACAGGGGAGTTTTTCAGGGGCCTTGGCGACATCATCCGCATCAAAGCGGAAGAAAAGCAGTTGAACTTTGACCTGCAAGTGGCGCCTGATGTGCCTGAGGTGGTGCATCTGGATGAAAAGCGCTTGCGTCAGGTGTTGCTGAACTTGTTGAGCAATGCCGTCAAGTTCACCGCCCAAGGGCATGTGCGGCTCAGCGTGAGCGGCATGGGGATGTCGCCCGCGCGGGGCCACCGCCTGCGTTTTGAAGTGGAAGACAGCGGTGTGGGGCTGGCTCAGGCTGATGTCGACCGGGTGTTCGAGCCGTTTGAGCAGGCAGGCGATGGCCGCAGCCGCGCTGCCGGCACGGGGCTGGGCTTGGCCATCAGCCGCCAGTTGGTGCGCATGATGGGCGGCGAAATTCGTGTGGAAAGCCAGCCGGGCAAGGGCAGCCTTTTCTGGTTCGACTTGTGGGTGAAATCGTCTGATGACGCCGTGCCGACCGACCTGATTGCCAACGACGTCAACCTCGACAAGGTGACGGGCTACGAAGGCGCACGCAAGCAAATTCTCATCGTGGACGACGTGGCCGCCAACCGCCGCATGTTGTCTGACTTGCTCAGCCCATTGGGTTTTGACATTCGACAGGCTGTCGATGGGGTTGATGCGCTGGTGCAGGTGGCTGACACCACGCCTGATCTGGTCTTGATGGACATTGTCATGCCCGAGATGGACGGCATTGCGGCCACCGAGCACTTGCGCCGTAAACCGGGGCGCACCCATCTGCCGGTGATTGCTCTGTCGGCGAATGCCTCCATGGCCGATCAAGAGCGCGCCATGACTGCGGGGGCCGATGCTTTCCTGCCCAAGCCCATCGAGCGCGATTTGCTGCTGGCGCGTATTGGCCAGTGTTTGTCTTTGAACTGGACTCGCTCAGCGGGTTGAGGCGAAGCGGTTTCTGACGCAGCTTGTTGCGTCAGAAGCGGTAGGTGCCTTGCACATAGAACGACCGCCCTGGCATGGGGTAGTCGTTGGGCAAGGAGATGAAGGGGTGCGTGGGCGAGGCGTCGTAAGCCGAGGGCTCGCGTACATCGGCATTCAGCAGGTTGCGTACAGAGAATGCCGCCCCCCAGCCCTTCTTGTCGGAAGGGGTGCGCAAGGTCACGTCGATGGTGTTGTAACTGGCCACCGATGGACGGGTGTCAGTCAGCACACGGGTCTGATCACTGATCCAGTTCACCTGGGTGTGCAGAGACCAATCCTGGGGCAGGCGCCAGTCAAGGCGTGCGTAGACTTGGTGGCGTGGGGCATTACCGGCATCGTGCCTGGTGGCACCGTCCAGGGTGTACTGGTAGCTGTAGTTGCCTGACAGCCGCATCAAGGGGCTCAACGTCCAGGCCGATTCCAGCTCCAAGCCATTGCCGGTGAGCTTCCCGGTGTTTTCGTACACAAGGTTGACCAACTGGATGTTGTCATCCATGCGGAAGTGGTACACGTTGGCGCCCAGTTGCAATGCCGAACTGGCCTGCCACGATACGGCGGCTTCAATGGTGTGGGTTTTTTCTGGTTTGAGATTCGGGTTGCCGTTGGCCACCGGGTTGTTTACTGCAAACATCTCAGTAAACGAGGGGGGACGGAAAGCCGAGCCCGCCATGAGTTTGGCGGTGAGGTTGTAGGCCGCATCCCAGACCAGGGCCAGGCGTGGGTTGGTGGTGCCGCCAAAGTCTGAGTAGCGGTCGTGGCGTACGCCGGCGGTCAGTGTCCAGTCGGGTACCAACTGCCATTCGTCTTGCGCATAGGCGTAGCGCACTTGGCGCGAGTGGGGGCGAATGAAGGGCCAGGCGTCAGACACATCGATCACATCAGCCAGGGAGCCTGTCCCGATTGGCGTGAAATCGATGTTCATGTTGCGCGTTTCTTTGATCTTGTAAAGCTCGGCCCAATGCCCGCCCAGCCCCAGGCGAATGCGGTGGCTTTGCCAGCCGCTGTAAGTGGCGGTGGCGCCCAGGCGGTGGTGGCGTTCCCATTTGTAGGGGTTGCCAATCATGCCGTCGGTGAACAAGCCGCCCAGGGCGGCGCCAGCGGGAAACAGAAACAGGTCGGAGCGCTCGCTGTAATGCAGGGCAGACAGTTGCGCGGACACGGCCCAGTCTGCTGCGAAATGCTCGTTGTCGTAGCTCAGGTCAGACGAGAGGCTTTGGTTGCGGCTGCTGCCTCGGGGGTCCAGTGCCGAGGCTATGCCTTGCCCCGAGCCCACGTTGTCGCGGTCACGCAGGCCAAAGCGCCAGCGCCAGTGTTCGTAGCTCAGATCCAGCTGGCCGTCCAGCACGTCACGGCCGGTATTGAGGCGGCCGGGTGCCAGCGAGGCATGGGTGCCGATCAGTTGATCCCAACCGGTTTGGGCATCGGCTTCGACGAGGTTGTTGGCGCCATCGGTAGACCCGATGCGCACGTAGCTGCTGACCTCAACCGGCCCCCACTGACCGCCGTACTGGGCCCAACCATCGTGGGTGTGGAAGGTGCCCGTGCGGGCGCCCACCCGCGTGCCGTCGAGGTCTTGAGCCGATTTGGTGATGATGTTGATGACGCCAGACACGGCATCGGCGCCATACAGGGCAGAGCCCGCGCCGCGCAACACTTCGACCCGAGCAATGTGTTCAATCGGGTAGCCTCCCCACAGGTTGCCACGGTTGCCCGCATACACCGTGGTCAGGGGCACCCCATTGATCAACACCAGCACCTGAGGGTTGAAGCCCAGGTTCACGCCGCGAACCACGTACACGGGCGAATAGCCTTGGCTGGAGCGCGCCACATGCAGCCCGGGCACGGTTTCGAGCACCTCGTCCAGGTCGGTGGCGCCCATGGCTTCGATGTCGGCTGCCGTGATGACCGTGGCCACGGCGGGTGCGCGGCGCAGCGCTTGTTTGGCCCCGGTGGCAATGCTGACCACGGTTTGGTCGCCGAAGGCTTGAGACAGGTCTTCTTCGTCATTGCCCATCGCGGCCCAGGCCGTGCCCATCAGCCAGGGCAGAGTGGCCATGCAGGCCAGCCGCGCTGCCGTCATGCAGGCACTGAGGCGAAGCAACGGTGAAGCGGCATGAGTGGCGGGCTTGGGCATGCTGAACTGTAGCGCTGCTGGGTAGGCGTTTGCGGGGCCTAGAAGGGGCTAGAAACGATAGGTGCCCTGCACGTAGAACGACCGCCCTGGCATGGGGAGGTCGTTGGGCAGGGAAATGAAGGGGTGGGCGGCCGAGTAGTCGTACACCGTGGGTTCGCGCACGTCGGCATCCAGCAAGTTGCGAATGGAGAAGGCGGCGCTCCAGCCCTTCTTGTCAGAGGGGGTGTTCACGGTCACATCAACGGTGTTGTAGCTGGCCAGGGCCGAGCGGGTGTCAGCCAGTACACGGGTTTGGTCACTGATCCAGTTCACTTGGGTGTGCAGAGACCAGTTCCTGGGCAGACGCCAGTCCAGCCGGGCGTAGACCTGATGGTGCGGGGCGCTGCCGGCGTCGTGGCTGGTGGCGCCGTCGATGGTGTATTGGTAGCTGTAGTTGCCCGACAGGCGAACGGCGGGGCTCAGGGTCCAGGCCGATTCCAGTTCCAGGCCGTTGCCGGTGAGCTTGCCGGTGTTCTGGTACACGAAGCTGACCAGTTGGATGATGTCATCCATGCGGAAGTGGTACACGTTGGCACCCAGTTGCCAGGCAGGGGTGGCCTGCCACGACACGGCTGCTTCCACGGTGTGGGTTTTCTCCGCTTTCAGGTTGGGGTTGCCGGTGACCACGGGGTTGTTCACCGCAAACATTTCGGTGAACGAGGGCGGGCGGAATGCCGAGCCGGCCATCAGCTTGGCGGTGAGGTTATAGGCTGCATCCCAGACCAATGCCAGGCGTGGGTTGGTGGTGTTGCCGAAGTCGGAGTAGTCGTCATGCCGTAGGCCGGCAGTCAGGGTCCAGTCGGGCACCAGTTGCCATTCGTCTTGCACATAGGCGTAGTGCACCTGGCGTGAATGGGGGCGGATGAAGGGGCGGGTCTCGGACACATCGACCAGATCAGCCAGTGAGCCGGTGCCGATCGGGGTGAAGTTGTTGTTCGAGTTCCGCGTGTTCTTGATCTTGTACATCTCGGCCCAATGGGCGCCCAGCCCCAGGCGAATGCGGTGGTTTTGCCAGCCGCTGTAGGTGGCGGTGGCCCCCAGGCGGTGGTGGCGTTCCCATTTGTAGGGATTGCCCATCATGCCGTCGGTGTACACCCCACCAATCTTGGCGCCGGCTGGGTACAGGAACAGATCGGATCGCTCGCTGTAATGCAGGGCCGACAACTGGGCATTCAGCGCCCAGTTGGGGGCAATGTGGTCGTTGTCATAGCTTAGGTCAGACATCAGGCGTTGGCTGCGGTTGCTGCCACGCGGGTCCAGGGCCGACGCAATACCGGGGCCTGAGCCGACGTTATCACGGTCGTTGAGGCCCAGGCGCCAGCGCCAGTTTTCCAGGCTCAGGTCAAGCTGGCCGTCAATGAAATCGCGGCCATTGCTGACCGGGCCGGGGGCCAGCGAGGCATGGGTGCCACGCAGGGCATCGAAGCCGGTTTGCGCGTCGGCTTCGATGGTGCTGCGAGCGCCTTCGGTGGAGCCCACGCGCACATAGGCGGCCACCAGCACGGGGCCCCATTGGCCGCCGTGCTGGGCCCAGCCATCGTGCGTGTGGAACGAGCCGGTTCGGGCGCCCACCACGGTGCCATCAATGTCATCAGCTGATTTGGTGATGATGTTGACGACCCCCGCCACAGCGTCTGCACCGTACAGGGCAGAACCTGGGCCACGCAACACTTCAATGCGGGCAATGTTTTGTATAGGGTAGCTTCCCCAAACCTGGCCACGGTCTCCTGCAAAGACCGCCGTCAGCGGTACACCGTTGACCAGCACCAACACTTGCGGGCTGAACCCCAATTTGACGCCGCGGACAACGTAGACAGGAGAGTACGTGGAGGTAGATCTGGCCACGTGGAAACCAGGCACGGTCTCCAGTACCTCGTCCAGATCGGTGGCGCCCATGGCCTCAATGTCGGCCGCCGTGATGACGGTGGCCACCGCTGGCGCACGGCTGATGGGCTGTTTGGCCCCGGTCGCAATGCTGATGGTCGCTTGATCGCCAAAGGCTTGGGCCAATTCTTCTTCGTCTTCGCCCGTGTTGCCTGCTGCCAAGGCGGAACCCAGGAAGGCACTGGCACCGAGCAGGCAGACCAGCCTGGCGGCCACGGCACGTGGGTGATGGCGCGCGTGCGTGCGAACAGTTGGTTGCGCCACGGGGCTGCAACCGGAAGGGCGAGGCGAATTCATACGGAAAGATGTCCGAAAAGCTTTGACAACATTTTCAGCACATTTGTGCAGCCTCTTCGAGCTTGTTTACCCGTATTTCACCTGTCGCGTTGGGTTATGGTTACAGTGACGCGTTCAGACATATCGGGATCATGTTTTCTCCGGAAAAAATCGTGGCGGCCTTGGTGGCCGTGGCCTGCCTTGTGATGGTGCTGCGCCTGGCTTTGGGTGAGCGCCGCCGTGCGCGGCTGGATCGGGCCTTGTCCGGCTGGTGGGCTGCTTGCGGCACTGGGGCGCGCAAGCTGGTGCGGCTCTACCGCCGTGAAACCACCCGCAAGGAAGCCCGCAAGGCCACGCAGGAAGTGCTGCAGCGCATGCGCCAGCCAGTAGAGCGTCAGGGCAATGTGATCACCCCGGATGCGTTCAAGCGTCGGGGGCCCTCAGGCGGATCTTCCGGGCGTTCTTCACCGGAAACCGACGAAGAAGTGTGAGCGGCAGGGGCTGCGGCCCGGTTCAGGCCTGCACCTGAGCCTGAGCCAGTCGGCGTGATGCCAACCCCTGGCCCACCAGGGTGGCCGATGCAATGCCCAGCACCAATACCAAAGCCGCTCCGGCAAACACCCCTTGGGGGTGGCCGTGGTCCATCATGGCGCCAAATGTGGGGGCGGCTACGGCAAAGCCCAGGTCTAGCCCCGAATACACCATGCCGTAAACCCGGCCAGTGGCGCCCGGGGGCGCTGCGCGTTTGATGAGCATGTCGCGCGAGGGGCCTGCCAAGCCCGTGCCCAAGCCAGCCAGGGCCGTGACCAGCGCCGCAAGCAGCCCCGGTAGAACGCCCAGCGCAGTCAGCAGCAAGAGGGCGGCCGCCAGCGACATGGCGGCGGCAATGATGCGCTCCAGCCGCTCGGCGCGGTTGACCAGAAAGCCACCCACCACCATGCCGGCGGCGCCAAACAGCATGTAGCCCGTGACCACAAACGCCGTGATGGAGTCCGGCAGGCCATACAGCTGCTGCAGTGCAGGGCTGGCAAAGTTTTGGATGGCCGCCAGGGCCGATGTGGTCCAGAAGAAAAACGAAAAACACAGCCACACGGAGGGCAGCCGCAGAAAGGCCAGTGGGTGCTCGGCCTGCGCCTGCGAGGCGTGCGCTTGCGCATGGGGGCTGGTGGTGTGGTGGTCGTCAATGGCCTGGCGCTGCCAGACCAGCACCAGCAGCACCCCCAGGGTGAGCACGGCAGCGGCGGCATAGGCCCAGCGCCAATGGCCGGTCAGCGCGGTGATGCCCAGCAGAAACGGGGGCGCAGCCGCCCAGCCCAGATTGCCGCTGATGCCGTGTACGGAAAACGCGTGCCCCAGTCGGGGCAGGGATACACGCTTGTTCAAAATGGTGAAGTCAGCCGGGTGAAAGGGGGCATTGCCCAAGCCCGCCAGCGCAGACGCCAGCATGAGGCCTGCATAGCCCTGTGCATTGAGCGCGGCCAGCGAGGCGGCTACAAAACAGCCTAATGCGGCCAGCAAGACCGGGCGTGCGCCCATGCGGTCGACCAGAAAGCCCGCGAGGGCCTGGCCTACACCGGAAATCACGAAGAACACGCTGACCAGCAGGCCCAGTTGCGAGTAGTTCAGACCAAAGTCCCGAATGAAAATCGGAAACAGTGGCGCCAGCAGCATGTGGTGGAAATGGGAGGTGCCATGCGCCAGCCCAATGAGGCTGATGGTGCGGAGGTCTTGGGAATTCATCCCGACACTGTAGCTGCACGCCAAAGACCTCGGGCGGGATCAGGTGGTGTGTGACATTGTTGGCAATTGGCCCCAGATTCCGCCCGACATCGCCCCCAACTTTGCAGTGGTTTACCCAGGCCCCCTGTTGGTGCGTTGGCGCTGGACGTACCATCGGCACATCAATGTGCCCCGGGTCCGAGCGTTCGATGTCTCTTTTCCGTTTTGCATGGTTGGCTGCAGCCCTGGCTGCGCCTTTGTTTGCGCAGGCTGATCCGGGCGCAAGGGTGATCGTCAAACTTCGGGCCGACGCGGCTGTGTTGTCGGCTGATGCCGGCGCACCCATTCGGGGCAACTTGGCCATGCCGTCTGCTGCTGCGGGCCGCATGCAGCGGCTAGGGCAGAAAATGGGTTTGGCCCTGGCTGACGGCCGCCAGTTGGGCCAGCGCACCCATGTGGCGACGGCTTCGGGCCTGAGTTCGGCGGCCTTGGCGGCGAAGTTGGCGCAGCAGGCCGATGTGGAATACGCCGTGGTCGATCAGTTGCGGTTTCGCCAGTCGGTGCCCAATGACCCTTTGTTTGGCAACTCGCCCTCACTGGCTGCGGGGCAGTGGTATCTGTACACCCCAGATGCCAATACCCCCGCTTCCATCAATGCGGTGGACGCCTGGAATGTGACGCAAGGGTTGAGCTCGGTCACCGTGGCGGTTCTGGATACCGGTGTGCGGACCGACCACCGCGATTTTGGTGGCAAGTTTCTGTCGGGTTACACCATGATTGCAGACCGCGCTCGCGCTGGCAATTCAAGTGGACGGGGGCCGGGCGCAGATGACCTTGGCGATTGGCTGACGCAGCAGCAAATCGACGCCAACCCTGTCAGCTTTCCTCCTTCGCAATGCTCGGAAGAGTTGACCAGTTCCTGGCACGGCATGGAAGTCGCTGGCGTGGTGGGCGCTGCCACCAACAACGGCGAAGGCATTGCGGGTGTGGGGCGAGACACCACGATTTTGCCGGTGCGCGTGCTGGGCAAGTGCGGGGGGTATGACTCCGACATCATTGCCGGCATGCGTTGGGCCGCCGGGTTGGCGGTGGATGGCGTTTCCGGCGAACAGGCGCAGCCGCGTGCCCGCGTGCTGAACTTGAGCCTGGGCTCGACAGGTTCGTGTTCTCAGGCCTACCAGGAAGCGGTGGACGCTGTGCGCGCGCGCGGCGTGGTGGTGGTGGCTTCGGCAGGCAACAGCAGCCGAACGGTCGACACCCCTGGCAATTGCAATGGGGTCATCGCGGTGGGGGGGCTGCGCCATATTGGAACCAAGTCGGGCTTTTCTGCCGCCGGCCCAGAGGTGGCCATCAGTGCTCCGGGGGGCAACTGTCTGGATGAAACTGGGGTGAATTGTCTCTATCCGATTTTGTCGGCGTCCAATGGTGGGGTTCAGGCTCCGTGGGCCGACGCAGACAATGGCTCGACCTACAAAGCGGGTTTGGGCACCAGTTTTTCGGCACCCATGGTCAGTGGCACCGTGGCCCTGATGTTGGCAGTTCGACCCGAATTGTCGCCCGATGCCATTCAGCGCATTTTGATGCGGTCGGCGCGGCCATTCCCTACCAGTGGTTCCACCCAGGGCACGCCGGCGTGCCATGCCCCCAGCTCGCAGGCCGATCAATACGAGTGCTATTGCACCACCAGCACCTGTGGAGCCGGCATGCTGGATGCCGCTGCGGCCGTATGGCAGGCTTCAACCGATGGCGTGGCCGTGATTGGCGTCAGCCCCACACAGCCCTTGGCTGGGGAGTTGATGTCGCTCAGCGCCAACGGCTCTTTTCCCAGCCCTCAGGCCACCCGCCTTGTTCGCTATGAATGGCAATTGGTCGATGGCGGTGGGGTGATCGATGCGCTGCCAGGCGATTTGAGCGCATCCTCGCTGTCCTTGCGTCCCGCACGTGCTGGGCAGTTCGTGGTGCGTTTGACCACCACTGACGACCTGAATGTGTCTTCCACTACCTTGCAGACCGTCACGGTCAAAGCCATTGTGGTGCCGGACCAAGGCGGTGGCGGTGGGGGCGGCAGCATGGACGGATTGGCGCTGTGGCTGGGTGCCGGCTGGGCCATCTGGCTGTGGCGGCGGAGAACCCTGTCGATTTGATCTGGCGCAGATGCGCGCGATAAGCCAGGGCGAGCCCCTGGCTTTTTTGTGCCCAATGCATGAAAATGCGAACCATTGTTATTTGCATTAGTTTGTGCGTCATGTCGGGTTCGATTCGTGCGTCCTTTCGTCTGCCTTTGTTGACCTTGCTGGCAGCTGTGTTGGGTTCCCTGCAGGGGTGTGGGGGCGGAGGGGGTGGCGAGAGCAGTACTCCGGCGGCCCCAGGCGCAGTGGTTCAGGCTCAGGCCTTGTCGGATGTGGCCGCTTTGGGCCAGAAAATTTTCAACGACGCGAGCTTGTCGGCCTCGGGGCGTCAGTCTTGCGCCAGTTGCCACGACGAAGCCCGTGGCCATGCCGCGCCGAACGACCTGTCGGTTCAGTTGGGGGGCGTGAGCGGGACCGACCGACACGGCACTCGCAATTCGCCGTCGATGCGCTACCTGCGCTACAACCAGGACTTCCGATTTGACAGCGAAGGCACCCCCATGGGTGGCTTCTTCTGGGACGGGCGGGCCACGTCTTTGGCAGACCAAGCCAAAGGCCCCTTTGTGAACGACCGTGAAATGGCCAATGCCAACCCCGAGGCGGTGGTGGCGAAATTGGCGCAGGCCACCTATGCCGACGAATTCCGCCGCGTGTTTGGGGCCGATGTGATGTCAGACACCGCGGCAGCCTACGAACGCATGGCCTTGGCGATTCAGGCCTTCCAGCGCGAAGACGCACGCTTTGCCCCCTTCACCAGCAAGTACGACGCCTTCTTGCGGGGCGACACCCAACTGACCGAGCAGGAGCTGCGCGGCTTGGCCTTGTTCAACAGCCCTTCCAAGGGCAATTGCTCGGCGTGCCACCCCAGCGCCAAGGGGGCCGATGGCAGTTTCCCCTTGTTCACCGATTTTTCGTATGACTCGCTGGGTGTGCCGCGCAACTGGACCATTGCCGAAAACCTCGACGCCAGCTACTTCGATCTGGGGTTGTGCGGCAGCTCCAACCCGGCCATTCTGGCTTTGACCGATGCCCAGCGCCAACCGCTGTGTGGGGCGTTCAAAGTGCCATCCTTGCGCAATGTGGCGCAACGTGGCGCCTTCTTCCATAACGGTGTGTTCCATGACCTGACCACGGTGGTGACCTTCTACGCCCAGCGCGACACCAACCCAGAGAAGTGGTACCTCACCGCTCTGGGCGAGGTGGACCGCGATGCCAACGGCCAAGTCAACCGCTTCCAGGACATGCCTGCGATGTACCGAGGCAATGTCAACACCACAGAGGCGCCCTACAACCGCCAGCCGGGTGGCGAGCCCGCACTGACCGAAGCCGAGATTCGCGATGTGGTCGCCTTCCTGGGCACCCTGACCGACGGCTGGTCGCGCTGATGCGCCTGTCTGACGCCGTCCAAGACCTGATTCCCTGCATTTTCTGAAAGTTTTCACCATGACCACTGTTTTCCACAGCGTACGACTGAGCTGCCTGGCTGCAGCCTGCGCCCTGATGTCTTTGCCCGTTCATGCCCAATCAGCCGATCTGGCCGCCCGGGTGGACCAACTCAGCAGCGAACTGGCTGCGGTGAAGGCGCAGCTTGCCGCGCAAAGTGCCTCGGCCTCGGTGGCCAACGGTGCTAATGGCGCGGGTGGCGACAACGCCACTGTTTTGACCAGCTATGGCGAAATGGGCGCACGCCTGTACCGCAAGGACACGGCCCGCAACAGCGCTGACCTGACCCGCTTTGTGTTCGGCTTCCAGCACCGCTTCGATGCCAAGACCAAGCTGGTGACCGAGGTGGAAGTAGAGCACGCCGTGACCTCGGCGGACGACGCCGGTGAAGTGGCCATTGAACAGGCCTATGTGGAGCGCCAATTGAGTGACCGCTGGGCCGCCCGCGCTGGCTTGTTCGTGATGCCTATGGGCTTGCTCAACGAAAACCACGAGCCCACGGCCTACTACGGCGTCGAGCGCAATTTTGTGGAAACAGCCATCATTCCCAGCACCTGGCGTGAAGGCGGCGTGCAGTTCGTGGGCGAACTGGATCAGGGTGTGACCGTGCAAGCCGGTATCAGCACCGGTTTCAACCTGAACAAGTGGGATGCCGCCGATGCCGAAACGGCCGAGTCGCCACTGGGTGCGGTTCACCAGGAAATGTCTCAAGCTCGTTCGCGTGACTGGGGCTTTTTCGGTGCGGTGAACTGGCGCGGTGTGCCTGGCCTGCAATTGGGCACTGCCTTGTTCACAGGCCAAGGCAACCAAGGTGAAACGGGCGTGCCCAAGATGGGCGTGACCCTGTGGGACCTGCATGCCCGCTACACCCCTGGCGCGTGGGACTTGTCGGCCCTGTATGCTCAGGGCACCATTTCGCGCACGGCTGATTTCAACCAGACCCTGGTGGGCAATGATTACCTCGTGCCCTCGCGTTTCAGCGGCTGGTACACCCAGGCTGCCTACAAGCTGTGGTCGCGCGGTGACCTGGCCCTGTCGCCCTTTGTGCGTTGGGAACAGTTCAACACCCGTGAAGCCTACGCCGATCTGGGTGCAGGCTTGACCCCTGAAGCAGCCAAGGCCGAGCGCGTGATCACCGTGGGGGCCAATCTGGCCGTGGGATCGGGTGTGGTCGTGAAGGCCGATGTGCAGCGCTTTAAGCAAAACAGCAACGACAACCGGCTGAACCTGGGCTTGGGCTGGAGCTTCTGATGACAGTGCGCCGCACGTCTGGTGTGAAAGTGTGGCCGCAGGCTTTGGCTGCTGCGGCTTCGACTCTGGCGCCCACTGCGGCCTTTGCGGTGGACTACCTCAGCCCGCAGCAGGCGCAGCAAGTGATGTTCCCTTCGGCCGACCGGTTCGAGGTGCGCGATGTGCGCCTGGATGCGGCCCAACTGCAGGCCTTGCAACAGCGCTTGGGTATGCCGGCCCGTTCCGCGCAGTGGAAGGTGGTGGTGGCCAGCCAGGGGGGCAAGACCCTGGGCTTTGTGGTGGTCGACAACGTGGTCGGCAAGTTCGAACTCATTACCTACGCAGTGGCTGTGCAACTGGATGGCACCGTGCGGCAAATTGAGATTTTGTCGTACCGTGAAAGCCATGGCAGTGAAGTGCGCCTGCCGGCCTGGCGCCAGCAATTTGTGGGCAAGGGCCCGCAGTCGGCGCTGAAAACGGGCCAGGACATTGCCAACATCAGCGGGGCCACTTTGTCGTGTTCGCACGTGACTGACGGGGTCAAACGCATTGTGGCGGTGCTGGAAGCCGCTCGCGCAGCAGGGCAACTGGTGGGCGGATGACGCTTTTGCGGCGAGCCCAGCCCTTGCTCGGAACCTTGGTGGAAATTGGGGTGCCGCTGGGCCAGCTCGACATGGGCGTGGCCAGCCAGGCCATTGCCGATACCTTTGCCGTGGTGGCGCAAGTGCAGCGCTGCATGTCGCGTTTCGACCCTGACAGCGATGTGAGCCGCTTTCACCGCGCGGCGGTAGGGCAGCCTTTCGCCATCAACCGGCACACGCGTGAGGTGCTGAGCCTGGCTGCGCAATTGCAAGCCCAAACCGGTGGCCTGTTTGACGTGGCGCTGGGCACAGGTCGCTGGGATTTGAACGCCAGTGGCCAATGGGTCAAGCTGGACGAAGGCGTTTCCATCGACCTGGGGGGCATTGCCAAAGGTTATGCGGTGGACGTGGCCATTGGGGTGCTGGCGGATCGATTGGTGCCGGTGGCCTGGGTGAACGCCGGTGGCGACCTTCGCGTGCGTGGCATGGCGCTGCCGGTTGATTTGCGTGACGAGGTCGCCGGGGGTGTCAGGCGCTGGGGCGATGTCAAAGACGCGGCCCTGGCGACGAGCTATTTCGGGCCCGATGCCCACTCGTCTCTGTATGGGGTGGGCAAGAGTTTGCATGTGACGGTGGCCGCGCCTACCTGCGCGCAAGCCGATGCCTTGACCAAGGTGGTGGCGCAGGCCGGGCTGGAAAAATCAGCGCCCTGGTTGGATTTTTTTCAGGCGCAGGCCTGGGTTCATGCATGATGCCGGCATGGCATTTCATCCTCACCGACGACACGCACTGCGGCCTTGGCTGCGTTGGTCCCTTTACGCGCTGTTGATGGCTTTGGTGGCCACGGGCGGTTTGTGGCTGAGTATTCATTTCCTGGCCTGGCCTTCTATGGCGCGGCCGGAGATGGAGGGCCTGCCTAGCCCTTGGGAAGCCCCGTTGATGAAGTTGCATGGCGCGGCCATGCTAGCCATGGTGTTTCTGGTGGGGCGCCTGTCAGGCACGCACGTGCTGTTGGGCTGGCGTTTGCGCAAGCGCGTGGGCGAGGGTGTGGGCCTGCTGGTGCTGATGGCGGCCTTGGCCTTGTCGGGCTACGCGCTGTACTACTGGGTGCCTGAAGCCTGGCGCGATGGCCTGGGCTTGTTGCATGGGGCCGCTGGCGTCTTGATGGCGCTGGTGTTTGCTTTCCACCGGCGCCACTGAGGCTTGCGCGCGCACAGGGCTGGCCTGTTCAAGGCCAGGGCGTGTCTTGCGCCTGTTCTTGCATGAGCTCGATTTGCTGGCGCAACAGATCGGTTTGTTGTTGCCAGTAAGTGCCGTTACCAAACCACGGAAACGCTGCGGGGAAGGCGGGGTCGTGCCAACGGCGTGCCAGCCAGGCACTGTGGTGAACCATGCGCAAGGCACGTAGCGCTTCGATCAGTCGCAGTTCACGCCAGTCGAAGTCGATGATCGATTCATAGCCATCGAGCAAGGCGTACAACTGAGCTTGGCGCTGCTGTGGGTCGCCGCTGAGCAGCATCCAGAAGTCTTGCACGGCAGGGCCCATGCAGGCATCGTCCAGATCGACGAAGTGGGGGCCGTCCGGGGTCCATAGAATGTTGCCGATGTGGCAGTCGCCATGCAGGCGGCGCAGGGTCAGCCCATCTACGCGGTCAAAGGCGGCTTGGGCCAAGTCCAGTGCCTGCTCGCAGGCCTGTTGCCAGGGCCGAATCTGATCGGGTGGAATGATGTCGTGCTCAAGCAGCCAGCGTTGTGCCTGGCGCCCGGTTTGCTCCACGCCCAGGGTGGTGCGATGGCTGAAGGCGCGGCGGCTGCCAACGCTGTGCAGGCGCCCCAGAAAGCGCCCGATCCAGGTCAGCACTTCGGGGTCTTCTAGCTCAGGGCCGCGACCGCCTTTGCGCGGGCACACGGCCACGCGAATGTCGCCATCGCAGCCCAGGGTGGGGGGCACACCCCGCAGGCGGCTTGCATCGCTGCAAGTGAGTGTGATGGGGGCCACCACGGGCACTTCGGCGGCCAGCAGTTCGTGGGCGAAGTCGTGTTCTTCCAGAATTTGGTCGGTGGTCCAACGGCCTGGGCGGTAGAACTTGGCGACCACCATGCCGCCATCGTCCAGACCCACCTGGAACACGCGGTTTTCGTAGGAGTTGAGCTGTAGCAGCCGCCCGTCACCCAGCACACCGAAGTCTTGCAGGGTGTCGAGCACCCGATCGGGGGTCAGCTCGGCAAAGGGGGTGTCAGGCGTGGCGTGGTCGGCGCCAGATTCGGGCATGGAAGGCATGCCCGATCTTAGGTCATTCAGGGAATGCTCGCGACGATGCGGCTGATGTAGCGGCGCCCCAGCTTGTCGTGCGCCACCATCCACAGTTGGCAGGCCGTGGGCGAGGCCGGTGGGCTGACCACGGCGGGCACGTCGGTGACATTGTCAGACAAGGGGTAGACCGTAGCGGTTTGAACCCAGGGCAGGTGAGCCGCGCCAGTCACCACACTTTGAACCGATTGCATGCGCAGCGAGGGGTTGGCTGCGGCCCAGGCGCTCCAGGTCACGCGCAGGCCCGCTTGAATCTGCGTGCAGGTCAAGGGTGAGCTGGCAGACAGGCCATCAGGCAGTGGAAATGCGGTTGCGGCGACGCCTGTGGGTACGTCTTGCGGCAAGATGGCGGTGGAGACTTCCTGGGCCAGGATGGCCTGCGCCGACAGCTGGTATGTGGCGCCGCGCACCGAATCTTGCTGGGCCCCGTACCAGCCCAGCGTGTCTTGCAGGAATGAGTCGGTGATGAGGTCGCCCGTGGCGGTGGCCGACAGGCACCAGTTGCCCATCTGGCAATCGAGCATGGGCACTGTGTAGCCGCTGGGCAGGGTCAGGCTGGCAAACAGGGTGTCGGTGATGGGTTTGATGGCCAGTTGCACGCCTTGACCCGAGGCCGTGGATTGGCCTGTCGAGTTCCAGGCGCGCCACGCTGCCGGGATGACCGCCCAGTTGCTGAGCTTGCCGTTGCCCTGGAACACCCAGCCGGCCGAGGCATCGTACTTGACCACGTTGTCAAACACGCCCACCGCTTGGCCGGTGGAGTCGCTCAACAGGGCGGAAATTTGGGCCAGGTTGCAGCCCTTGGCGGGCATGGGGTTGTCGGCGCAGCCAGTGAACTGGAAGCGGCTGAGCTGCCAGCCGTTGCTGCCGTATTGAGCCAGTTGTGCGGAGAGGGCATCGACTGCAATGCCGTTGTGGCTGCCATAGGTGGCCGAATAGATGGGCAGCACCATGATCATGCCGGAGGTGTTGCGTTCGGCTAGGGCTCGGTTGATGGTGGTGCCCAAGGTGTCGAGCGTGCCCACGTTGTTGAGCAGGGTGGTCGCGCTGGTGGTGACTTTGAGCGTGGATGTGATGGCGTTGGCCACTTTGCCAGTGCTACCCAAAGCCAGTTGGGTGCGAGCCGTGCTCAGATTGACGGTGACTTCAGGGGCCGATGGCTGCTTGAGTCGACTGCTGATTTCCAATTGATCGTATCCGCCGCGGTCTTTGCCCACTTGGATGTTGAGTCCTTCCAGGATGGCATCGGCCCCCTTTTTGTTGGCGGTGAAGTTGGCGTCTTGGAAGAAGTCGATCTTGGCGGCGTCGGTCACCTTGGTGTCGGTGATCACAGGCTTGGCGATGGTTTTGAGCAGGTCGGAGGCGCTGGTCAGCGCGGTCGTGTTGCTCAGTAGCGTCCAGGTGCTAGCCAGTGAACTGGCCGATTGGAATTGGGTGGCCGGGTCTGCGCCCAGCAGCATGGCTACCACCGCTTCGGTGATGGGGCTGATGTTGGCGGTGCCGCGGGTGGCGCCAGTGGTGCTGGTTTGCACCACCGAATGCAAGGTCACGGGGATGCCGGTCATGTCCACGCCCGTGGCCTGGATCAGCAGCGGCAAGGGAATGTGGGCGTTGTTGAGCGTGACCGAGTAGCTGCCATCAGAGGTGTTGGTGCGGGTGCTGCCTTGTTGAACGCCCTTGCCATCCACCACGGTGACGGTGGCGCCCAGCAAGGGGGCGCCGATGGCCGCTACGCCAGAAATGGTGAACGGGCCGACTTCGCTGGCAGGGGTGCCGGTCTGGCCGCTGTCGGTGTTGCCTGATGATTTCGAGCCGCCACCGCTGCCACCGCATCCCGCAGTGAGGGCCATGGCCGCAACGGCTGCCAGAGAGGCGATCAGGCGGGTCACGCGGGGTGACCAGAGGGGCAGGTTGGCGTTCATGGATACGACCTCGAATCAGGGCGCACCCACGCAGATGCGCGCCCCCCGATTGTTGATGGGCGCACCGAGTTGGGAAAAGCGGAAATGGCGGTGTCTGCGGGCCTATTTCGCAGAGTTCAGGCTGATTTCAGCGGCGAGTGGAGGTGTCGCAACCCCAGTGCATGAGCTTGTCGTTGAGCAGATGGATGATCAAGCCCGCCAAAGCCAATTGCCACGACAGGTCGAGTGCCGAGATGGGCACGGTGTTGCTGATATCTGCTGCGGGCACGATCACCATGGCGGCCATGGCGCCCGAAAACGGCAAACAGGCTGCCAGCGCGCCAGCTACCCAGGTACGCCACCGAATGGATTGACGCCGACCGAACGCCCGCAAGATGCCCAGTTTCCAGGCGGCACGAAAGAAGTTGACCGTCAGTGCAGCGCACAAGACGATGATGCCGATGAATGGGGTGACGGGGTTCATGATGTCGCCAAGGATAGCGACTGCACCCTGTATTGCAAGGGTTAACCCTTTGTTTGAGGGGCGGGGTACCGTGATCCCTTTCACGAAATAAAAAAGGGGCCGTTCGGGGCCCCTCGTGTGGTGCGGCGCTTGGCCTCATTCGAGCTGGCTAGCCGCTTTCAGTGCTCGCAGCACGGCTTCGTTGATGTCCTGGAAGGTCAGCAGCATGTTGTCGGCCGCTTCCTTGATGTCGTACATGGTGCTGCCTTCAACGGCCTTGACCAGGTTGAAATAGGGCTCGTAAGGGCCGGAATGGTCAACCAGGGCCTGGTAGACCCTCTCGGGCACGGGGATGGTTTTCAGCAGCTCGCTGAAGGGCTGGCGGAACATGCGATCAAGCAAAGAAAACACGCCGCAGATGAACAATTCACTGCGCTGTTCGTCGTCGCCGCTGAGCTTGCCCAACTCTTCCATCAGCAGGCCACGGCGCACGGCAGCAAACATCACTGGGCGCATGTTGGGGTCTTTGGATGCGGTGGCCAGCAGCAGAGCCAGCCAACGCTTGAGGCGCTGGTAGCCCAGGATCATGATGGCGTGACGGAAGGAGTTGATCTCGACCGACAAGCCGAAGGCAGGCGAGTTGATGTAGCGCATCAGCTTGTAGGCCAGGGCCGGGTCGCGCTTGAGGGTGTTTTCCAGGTCCTCGATTTCGGCTTCTTTGTGGACCTGGTCGATCAGGTGCACGATGACCTGCAGCGCGGGTTGGTCAGCCGGGCGGGTCGATTCTTCAATGATGTTGTCAATGGGCCAGCCCAGCACGGCCACCGCGCCTTTTCGGAAAGCGGTTTCCATGTCGGTGACATTGGTGACGCCAGCTTGCACGTGGCCGATCGAACGCGTCACGCCGCTGGGTGGGGTGGCGGGCTCGACGCCATCTTGGTGGATGCGGCGGTCGTCATCGAAGTCGATGATGGAGTGCTTGAAGCAGGGCAGTACTTCGCGGGGCAGTTCTTGCAATGGCCGACCTTTGAGCAGCAGGGTGCTGCCGTTGGCCTGCAGAGCGCACAGCGAGTCGACGTTGGCGGGGTCGCTGGCCATGAAGGCCGGCACTTCGATCAGGATGTGGGTGCCAGGCTGTGCCGCCAGCATGTCGCGCAGCAGGTTTTCGCTGACGATGTTCATCCACAGTTGGGGGCCATCGGCTGGCCAAGTTTCAGAAATGGCGGCCAACAGGGCTTGGGGCGGCAGGTTGGCGCCTTGCGACAGAGGAAACACACTCAGGCGCGTGGCCGTGACATTGCGATTGCGATCGATGACCGGCGAATAGGCCAGTGCGACCTGACCAAGAATGGGGTGGTCCATTGTGTCTGCCTGATTGAATTAGGAGTTGAGATACTGGAACAGAGACATTTTCTGCACCATGGAATAACTCTTCAAGGCCGCGTCGTAACCGCTTTGCTTGGCCTGGAATGATGAGATGGCGTCAGTCATGTCGAGGTCTTCCGCATTGGAGCGCTCGGTTTGTGCAGCCAGCTTGGTGGCGCTGATGCGGTTTTCGGTGCCATCCATGCGGTTGAGCGTTTCGCCCACGCCCGATCGGGCGCCCTGCATGGTGCTCAGCACGGCATCCATGTTGGCAATGCCTTTGTTGACAGCCTGGCTGATCTGCCCATTGTTGAGGTTGCTGGCACCCAGGGCCTGGATGGCCGAATCCAGGGCATCGAACACGCTGAGGTTCTTTTGCGATGGATTGACTGTGAACTTGTCGCCGTTGGCGGGCGCCCCCTTGATCGAGACCGACATGCCGTCGAAGACGATGGCCTGGCCGCTGACGTAGGGGGTGGCCGGTCCACCATTGACGGTGTAGGTGGTGGCACCACCGCTGACCTGGAAGTCGATGTCGTACTGGGCGTTGGACAGGCCCGTCAGATAAGGATTGGCTTGCGGATTGGTGACCGAGCCGGAGTTGATCCAGCCTGTGCCGGTGTTGGTGGCGCTGGCGTCTGAGACGAAAACGCCGTTGCCGGAGCTAGCCTTCAACCAAACGTTCTGTCCGTCTACGGTCAAGTTCATTTGTTCACCAGCTGCGGCCAGTGTTTCGCCGCCCTGGCCGATGAACTGAACCCCGCCAGGGGCATCGATGAAGGGGGCTGTGTCGGCACCTTGGCCGCCAAACACGAAGCCGCCACCACCATCGGCTCGGTTGGCCACGGTCAGCAGCTGAGTGCGAATTTCTTGCAACTTCTTGGCCACGCTCTTGCGTTCGGCATCGGTGAAGCTGGCATTGCCGGCGGAGACGATGCTTTCCCGTGCCGACTGAATCAGGTCAACGGCATCGGCCATCGAAGACTCGGCAATCTGCATCACGTTGCGGCTGGCCTCCAGCGCGCGCTGGTTGGCATCCGAGCGGGCAATGGTGGCCAGGGCGCGCTCGGCGCGTGCGGCGGCAATCGGGTCGTCGCTGGGCACGTTCACTTTCTTGCCCGAGGTCAGTTGAGACTGGGAATCGGCCAGCTCGGTCTGACGTTTTTGCAGCGATTCAATCGCTTTGTCGTAGGTGTGTGCGGTACTGACTCGCATGATCAGTCTCCTTAGTTACCCAGGACGCCCAACAGGGTCGAAAACACAGATTGCGCCACCTGCAGCACCTTGGCCGCGGCCTGATAGTTCTGCTGATACTGAATCATCTTGGCGGCTTCTTCATCGAGGTTGACCCCGGTTTTGTTCTGCAACAGCGTTTGCGAGTCATCGGACAGTTTGGTTGAAATGTCGGACGAGGTGGTGGCGCTTTGCACGGTCACCCCAATGTTGCCGATGAGCTGCGAGTACGCGGTTGTGATGCTGGCACCTGGAATGACGGTGACCTGAGTGGGGTCTGACGGGTTGACGATGCGTTGCTGGCCCACGATGTTTTCATCGCGAATGGCCAGCATGGCCAGCGCATTGCCGTTGTTGCTGTTGGTGTTGGTGGTGGGGTTCACCATCAGCTTGTCGTCTTTCTTCGGAACCCCATTCAGATTGAGGTTCCAGCCGTTGTAGCTGATGGGGTTGCCCGACGTCCAGGTGCCGGAAACCGAGACGCCGTTGGTGATGTCGGTCAGGGTGTAGGCGCCGCTGTCGTTGGTGAAGGCGATCTCGACGTTGCCGTAGTCCACTGTGCGAGGGTCGGAAACCGACAGCGAGGCGACTGTGGCGGTGCCTTTTTTGGTGGTGGGCATGGTGCCAGTCACAGGCGAGGCAGCGGCCAGGCCGGTGGGCTTGTCGAGCAGGCGCTTCATGCTCGACGCGGCGTTACCCACGGGGCGCAGCACGAACTTGTCGCCACTGGGAATGGCGGCGCTGATGTTGACCTGCAGGCCGTCGATCTGGGTGCCGTCGGTCACGTTGCTGAACACGGCGTTGTCGCTCAAGCGGGTGACTTTGAGGGTGCCCGGTGCAGCGGGGTCTTCCTCCATCAGGTAGTCACTGGCTTGCAGTTCGCGGCCATTGACCACAGTCAGACTGACCGGTGGGTTCGACAGCGACGAGCTGTTGAAGCGAGAGGGCAGAACGGCGGGGTTGCCAACACCGAAGACGGCGGCGGGCGTGGCGTTGGTGCCGCTGAGGTCCAGACCCAAAGACTGCTGCTGGTTCACGCGCCAGGCCAGCGAAGCCACCAGTTGACCGAGTTGGTTGCGGGCAGCAGGAATGTCTTCGTCCTGTGTTTGCATCAGCCCCTTGAGGCTGCCGCCTGTGACGGCGCCTTCATCTAGGCGGGCATTGCCGCTGGGCGTGGTGATCGACAGGCGGCCCATGGTCGCGTCGTAGTTGTCGACTTCGACATTCAGGGTTTCCGCAATGTTGCCCAGAACCAGACGTTGTCCGCCGCCCATGAACACACTGATGGTGCCATCGTCGGCCGAGATGGTCGACACCTGCACCTTGGTGTTGAGTTCCTTGACCAGTTGGTCGCGGGTGTCGAGCAAGTCGTTGGGGCTGTGGCCATTGCCTTGCACCACCGCAATCTTTTGGTTGATGTCGGCAATTTGCTTGGCGTAGTCGTTGATCTGCGCCACCGTGGTCTTCATGTCGGCGAACACGCCGCTTTGAAGCGAGTCGAGCTGATTGGCCGCACTTTGCGCCCGGCTGACCAGATCTTGCGCGCGAGCCAGGGCCACCTGACGCGCCGAGAGGTCTTGCGGTTGGTTGGCCACGTCCACAAAGGCGTTGAGCATCTGGCTGGCGGCATAACCGATGCCGGCCTCGCCGGTCTGAAAGACCTTTTCCATTTGCTTGAGCTTGTCCAGACGGGCCTGGTCAGCTGACGCGGCGGCCAGGTTCACGTTGGCTTCGCGGGTCAGGAACTGGTCGCTGGAGCGGGTCACCGACTGGATGCGCACGCCACGACCAAAGAAACCTGCACCAGAAAATTGCCCGCCTTCCGTGGCCAGTTCGACCTGTTGGCGCGAATAGCCTTCGGTGTTGGCGTTGCTGATGTTGTGGCTCACCGTTTGCAGCATGGCCGTGTTGGCCAGCATGGCTCGGGTGCTCAGGGCGAGAATGCTAGATCCCATGGGGTACTCCGATCAGCCACTCAAGAGACCGAGCGCTGGACGCGCAAGGTCGTGTTGATCGCCTTGGTCAACTTGTCGGCATAGGCGGGATCGGTGGCGTAGCCCGCCTTTTGCAGACCTTGGGCATAGTCTTTCACCGAGTCTGCCGAAGCCACGGTTTGACTGTAGCGTGGGCTTTGGCTCAAGAGGCGGGCATGGTCGGTGAACGCCTCGGCGTAAGAGTCGTAGGCGCGAAATTTCGCCGTGACTTTTTTGGCAACGCCGTTGAAATACTCGGTCGTTGTCACTTCTGCCACTTTGCCCTTCCAGTTCGCACCGGCCTTGATGCCGAACAGGTTGTGGCTGGAACTGCCGTCAGGCATCTTGATTTCATGCTTGCCCCAGCCCGATTCCAGACCTGCCTGGCCCAGAATGTTCGATGCTGGAATGCCAGTGGCCGCCTCGGCGGCTTTGGCCGCAGCCTGGTGCTTGACCACAAAGTTTTCTGAGTTCGATAGCTGGCGGCCACCCACAGTGTCCACGGTCTTGCTTTGGGCGCTGGCGGTGCTGCTGGGCTCGGGGGTGCGCAAGGTGGGCAAGGCCACGGCCTTATCGAAGCTGCTGGTGTCCACATCGGGCTTGATGCCCATCTGACGTTCCAGCTGCTTGGCGATCTTGTCGGCCAGCCCACCGGGAATGCCGCTCATCTGGTTGGCAAACTGGGTGTCGAGCATGCTCGTGCCCATCTCGGTGGCTTGGTTGTCCAGCATGCCGGTGCTCATGGTCGAGGCGCGCATGCTCTTCATCAGCTCCTGCATGAACAGGCCTTCGAGCTGCTTGGCGGCTTCTTTGATGCCCGACTTGGCATCAGCCCCTGATGCAGACTTCAGGCGGTCAAGCGACCGCAAGTCCATGCTCAGGTTGGTGTTTCCGGTTTGTGAGAGGCCCATCAGATCACCTCCAGCTCCGCTTCCAGAGCGCCAGCAGCCTTCATGGCTTGCAGGATGGCCAGCAGATCCTGCGGGTTGGCACCCAGGGTGTTGAGGGCCTTGACCACGTCCGTGAGCTTGGTGCCCGCTGGCAGCTGGATCAAGGAACCGGGTTCCTGATTGATCTTGATGTCGTTCTTCTCAGCCACCACCGTCTGGCCTTGCGACAGTGGGCTAGGCTGGCTGATGATGGGGGTGGAGCTGATGGTGACCGACAGATTGCCGTGCGCCACCGCGCAAGGCCCGATGGCCACGGCCTGGTTCACCACGATGGAGCCGGTGCGGGCATTGATGATGACCTTGGCTGCCGGGGTGGCGCGCTCAATGGGCAGGTTTTCCAAGTCGGCCATGAAGGCCACGCGCTCGCCAGGCTGGCTGGGCAGACGAACCGAAATAGTGCGGCCATTCAGTGCTTCGGCCACGCCGCCGCCCTTGGCCTTGTTGATGGTGTCAGCCACCTCGCGAGCGGTGTTGAAATCGTCGGCTTGCAGGTCGAGCTGCACCACCGAGCTTTGCAACCAGGGGGTGGGCACACTGCGCTCGACCGAGGCGCCGCCTGGAATGCGGCCGGCGCTGAGGTGGTTGATCTGAACTTTGGCACCGCCCGCTGAGGCCCCAGCGCCGCCCACGATCATGTTGCCTTGGGCCATGGCGTAGATCTGGCCGTCGCTGCCCTTCAGGGGGGTGGCGATCAGGGTGCCGCCGCGCAGTGACTTGGCATTGGCCAGCGAGGACACGTTCACATCCAAGGCCTGGCCGGGCTGAGCGAAGGGGGGCAGGGTGGCGGTGACCAGCACCGCCGCCACGTTTTTCAGCTGCATGGCTGCGCCTGTGGGCACGGTGATGCCCAGCTGCTGCAGCATGGCGTTGAGACTTTGGGCCGTGAAGGGGGCAGATGTGGTCTGGTCGCCGGTGCCATCCAGACCCACGACCAGGCCATACCCCATCAACTGGTTAGGGCGAACGCCCTGAACCGATGCAATTTCTTTGAGGCGCACCGCGTGTGCCTCGACAGGCCACCACACGGCAGCCGAAGCGGCCGTGAAGGCCATGGCGATGAGCCATTTGAGGATGCGATCGGTGGTGTTCATGGGGCCGACTCTTTAGAAGGTTCGACCCCATTTTTACGAACTTTAGAACGGCAGAATGTTCAAAAAGAAGCGTGCTAGCCAGCCTATTCCTTGCGCATCGGACTGAGCCCCTCGGCCCTTCTGCTCGATGCGGACGTTGGCAATTTGGGTGGAGGCCACCGTGTTGCCTGGCTGGATGGTGGCTGGATCGATCTGGCCTGAGAACTTCAGGATGTCGACGTTCTTGGCCACCCCGATCTGCTTTTCACCCGAAATGATCAGGTGTCCGTTGGGCAGTACCTCCACCACGGTGCAGGTGATGATGCCGGAGAAGTTGTTGCTGCTTTCCGTGCTGCCCTTGCCGTCGAAGGTGTTGGCCGATTTGCCATTCACATCGAGTTTGCCGAGCTGATCGGCCCGGATGAGAGGCACCGCCGTGATCGCGCCGCCCACGGTGCCAGATTTTTCAATCTTGCTCGTGGTTTCCTGCTTGGCGGAAATCTTCTCGTCAATTGTCACGGTCACGATGTCGCCCACCATGCGCGCACGGTAGGTTTCATACAGCGGGCGGTAGCTGGCCGACTGAAAAATCGCACCGTTGTTGCTGGGGGCGTAGCGTGAAGCCTCGGGGCGGGCTTGCGTGGGCTCTACCACGTCCACCGTTGGGGCGGTGGCCATGCAGCCACTCAGAGCCAGCGAGCCCAGGGCCAGCGCGGCCCAGGCCATCAGACGGCTAGACGAGGAGAGGTGTTTCATCACAGTTGTCCCAGGCGTTGCAGCATCTGATCCGAGGTTTGGATGGCCTTCGAATTCAGTTCGTAGGCACGCTGCGTCTGAATCATCGACACCAACTCTTCCACCACGTTCACGTTGGAGGTTTCCACAAACCCTTGCGACAAGGTACCTGTGCTGCTGGTACCGGGCGCGGACGTTTGCGGGGTGCCCGAGGAGGCCGTTTCGGTGAAGATGTTCTGACCACGGGGGTCCAGACCGGCCGGATTGATGAAGGTGGCCAGCTGAATTTGCCCGATGTTCTGTGCCGTGGCCTGGCCTGGCAGCAGCGCCGAGACCGTGCCATCGTTGCCAATGGTCAGGCTGGTGGCGTTGGCCGGCACCGTGATGCCGGGCTGAACCAGGTAGCCGTTGTTGGTCACGATCTGCCCTTGCGCGTCGAGCTTGAAGGAGCCGTCGCGCGTGTAGCCGGTGGTGCCGTCAGGCATCTGGATCTGGAAGAAGCCATTGCCGTTGATGGCCACGTCCATGCTGTTGTTGCTCGATTGCAGGTTGCCCTGCGTGAACAAGCGGGAAGTGGCCACGGGGCGTACGCCCAGACCCACTTGCAGCCCGGTGGGCAGTTGGGTTTGTTCAGAACTGTTGGCGCCACTTTGGCGCAGGTTCTGGTACATCAGGTCTTCAAACACCGCATGCGAGCGTTTGTACCCGTTGGTGCCGCTGTTGGCGAGGTTGTTCGAGATGTGATCCAGCTGGGTTTGCTGGGCTTCCATACCGGACTTCGAGATCCACAGTGAACGCATCATGGCCGTGCTCCTTTGACTACAGGATTAAGGGTCAGGCTCCGCCGCCTGACAACAGTTGCGTTGCGGCTTTCTCGTCCGCCTCGGCGGTTTGCAGCAACTTCATCTGGGTTTCGAATTGGCGCGCGGCGGAAATCATCGCCACCATGTTTTCAATCGGGTTCACGTTCGAGCCTTCCAGCGATCGGTCTTGCAGGCGCGCATTCGTGTCGGCGCCCAGGTCATTGCCATCGGCGCCACGAAACAGGCCGTCTTCACCCCGAACCAGCTTGTTCTCGGGCGTGACCATCTTGATGCGGCCCACCGTGGTGCTGCGGCCATTGGCCTGCTTGGCACTGACGGTGCCGTCTGGGGCAATGGAGGGCTCGGTGTTGGCTGGCAGGGTGATGGGGCCGCCGTCGCCCATCACGGTCAGGCCGTTCTGGGTCATCAGCGTGCCTTCGGTGTTCACCGCCAGCGAGCCGAAGCGGGTATAGGCC
>CAYVOP010000001.1:69174-83883 GCA_964453105.1 uncultured Aquabacterium sp.
GCCTCGGTGCCGTCCAGCCCTTGAACCGCCATCCACGACTTGCCTTGCATGGCCACGTCGAGGTTGCGGCCGGTGAAATTGATCGGGCCGGCGGAGTCGTCGTAACCCACAGTGGTTTCCAGCGCATACACCCGTGTGCTGGCGCCATCGCCACGAACCGGCACGGCGCGTACGGCTTGCAACTCGGCCCGAAAGCCGGTGGTGCTCGCGTTGGCCAGGTTGTTGGCCAGCACGTCTTGCCGTTGCATATTGGTCTTGGCACCGGTCATGCCCAGATAAATCATGCGGTCCATGTGGAACTCCTTGGTCCGGCCTGTTCAACGCCGTTCATCAGCGCATGTTCACCAGGGTCTGCAGAACCTGGTCTTCGGTCTTGATGGTTTGCGCGTTGGCCTGATACATGCGCTGAGCCACCATCATGTTCACCAGTTCACCCGTCAGGTCCACGTTCGACTCTTCCAGCGCGCCCGACTGCAGCATGCCCAGGTTGCCCGAGCCAGGCACGCCGGCGATCGGGTCGCCTGAAGCGAAGGTACTTGACCATTCATTGCCGCCCTGAGGCGACAAGCCCTGAGGGTTGCGGAAGGTGGCCAGTTCCACCTGACCGGCTGGCTTGGACTGCCCGTTCGAGTAGCGGGCCATGATGACGCCGCTGGGGTCAATCGAAATGCTGGACAACTGACCCGGCGCGTAGCCGGTCTGACCCAGGTTGGTCACGCTGAAGGTGGAGCCGTATTCGGTCGAAGCCGACATGTCCATGCGGATGCCGGCGATGGGCTGGGTCAGCGAACCGCCGGTCAGCGTGGCCGCAGGGATGGTGGGCAGATTGAAAATGCCGTTGGAGACCGTGGAGGTCACGGCACCGGTGTTGTCGTAGGTGGTGATGGTGCCGGCGTCGCCCGGGTTGGTCAGGCCACCGGTGTTGGTGGCTGTGCCGCCTGCAGCAGGGAAGGTCATCGAGGCCACGCGCAAACCCACGGGCGGGGTGCCACCATCGTCCAGGATGGAGGCGCCATTGGCCGTGGCATACATGTCCCAGTTGTCCGCGCCTGTTTTGACGAAGTAGTAGTTCAGGCTGACCGACTGCCCCTTTTCGTCGTAAACCGTCTGCGAGGTCGAGAAGTTGTAGGTGCGTGGGTCGCTGAAGTCCAGCGGGGTCTGGGTGGGAACAGCCTGGCGCGAATCGAAGTTCATTTCCAGGTTGATTTCGTCGGTGGCGTGGGGCGCAATGCCCGAGGTGGGCAACTGCAGCGGGGTGGCGGCGCCCGAAATGATGGTGCCTTGGTTGTCAGCCTGATAGCCCAGGAGCTTGTGGCCCTGGTTGTTCACGATGAAGCCTTCTCGGTTCACCTTGAACTGACCATTGCGGCTGTACATCACGGGCTTGGCGCCGTCGGTGACCTGGAAGAAACCGTTGCCGTTGATGGCCAGATCCATCGGGCTGTCGGTGGTGGTGATGTTGCCTTGGGTGAATTGCTGCGACACCGCAGCCACCGTGGCACCAATACCCACGTTGTTCGAGCCAGCCCCCGTCAGGGCGGCGGCATACATGTCTGCAAACTCAGCGCGCGAAGCCTTGGCACCGTAAGTGCTGGCGTTGGCCACGTTGTTGCCAATCACCTCCAGATTGCGCGAGGAGACGTTCAGACCGGAAAGACCTTGTTGGAAGCCCATGGTGTGATCCTTTCAATGTGTGAGTAATGCAAAGATTGAGCTGATCAGCCCACGGCCTTGACCTTGCTGTAAGCCACTGTGCCGCTGTTGCGAAGTTCCAGATTGACACCGCCTGTGCTGGCGTTGCTGACGGCATCGACCTGATCCAGCATCAAGGTATTGGCACCCACTTTGGTGCTGCCATTGGTGGCCTTGACGCGGAATGTGAAAGACTGGTCCTTGCTGACGCCTTCGGGTGGCGTCCAGGTGAAGTCATGGCGGCCCGATGTGGTGGCGCCTTCGCTGATGGTGTCAACCACCACGCCCGCCGACGACAGCACCTCGATGTTGACGTTGCGCGCATTGGCATCGAGTTCATAGGCGCCACCGGTCTTGCCGTTGGTGTCCAGATTGAGTTCGTTGCCGTCAACCAAAACGCTGTGGCCCACGATGTTGGCCGCCTGTAGCAGCTGCAACTGGCCGAAGTTGGTGCCAATGTCCTTGACCGTGGTGTTGAGCTTGTCGATGCCTGTGACCGTGTTGATCTGGGCCATCTGGCTCGTCACCTGGGCGTTGTCCATGGGGTTGAGCGGATCCTGGTTCTGCATCTGGGTCACCAGCAGTTTCAGGAAACGGTCGGCCGTGGCGTCGGTGGTGCTTTGGTTGCTGGTCGTTTTCTGGGTGGCCAGGTAGGCATCCAACCCGGAGGTGCCAGAGGTAGCGGTGGTCGTGGTCATGGTTCAGCCTCTAAGAAGGGGTGGATCAACTGCCTTGGCCCATTTGCAGGGTCTTCATCAGCAGGCTCTTGGTCGTGGTCATGACCTCGATGTTGTTTTGGTAGGACCGTGAGGCGGAGATCATGTTGACCATCTCCTCCACGGAATTGACGTTGCTGTAAGTCACATAGCCATCGGCATCGGCCTGGGGGTGCTTGGGGTCGAGCACGCGGCGTCCGGGGCTGTTGTCTTCGGTGACTTGGGACACGGTCACGCCGGCGGTGCCTACTTCGCCCATCGGTGTGGTGCTGAACACCACCTGGCGGGCCTTGTAGGGCGATTTGTCGGGGCCGGCCACGGTGTCGGCGTTGGCCAAGTTGGAGGCCACCACATTCAGGCGCTGAGCCTGCGCGCTGACCGCGCTGCCCGACACGTTGAAGATCTTGAACATCGACATGATGATCTCCTTGACTAACCGTCTTACTGACCGGTGATGGCCGTGTTGAGGGTGCGCACCTGCGAGTTGATGAACCGCAGCGTGGCTTCGTAGCGCACGGCGTTGTCTGCAAAGTTGGCGCGTTCGCGGTCCAGATCCACCGTGTTGCTGTCCAGATTGGTTTGCGAGGCGGCGGCGTAGCCCAGTTCGGGTTCGGCGCGGCCGCCGGCTGGGGCGCCGTTCAAACCCAGGTGGCCGGGGTTGGCGCCCTGAAGTTGCAGGCGAGGTGTGCCGATAGAAGACTCACCGGCCGAACGTTGGCCGGTGGCCTGGCGCAGTGCGGTCGAGAAATCAAAGTCCTTGCTCACATAGCCGGGCGTATCCGCGTTGGCGATGTTGCTGGCAATCAGGCGCTGGCGCTCCGACCGAAGCGACAGGGCTTCGGCCTGGAAATTCAAGGTATCGGTCAATCTGTTCAACATGGCGTATCTCCACGCAGCTTGCTGGACATGTTGATCGTCTGACGGAAAAACATGAGCGCGAATAAGCGGGCTTTCTTGCCTCATTTCGCTCCCTCATGGCTTGGGCAGATCCGTAGAGTCAAACCACCATGAAACCGACTCTCACCCCCTCCCAGACATCTCGCGCTTCAGTGCGCTCGGTGGCATTGCTCCGGGCCTGGCTGTGGGCGTGGGTGACCGCCGTGGCCTCGTTGGCTATGTTCGCCGCCATGCCCGCCTTTGCGCAGGGCGACACCTTGCAAGCCACGATCGAAGAATTTGTGAAAACGCAGTCCAACGCCGGAACGAGCACTGCGCAAGCTCTGGAAGAAGACAAGCCCCGCCGCGTTCAGGTCGAATTGGGGCAGTTGGACCCGCGCCTGAAGCTGGCCCCCTGTGAAAAAGTGCGCGCGTATGTGCCCACCGGTGCTCCGCTTTGGGGGCGCAGCCGTGTTGGTTTGCGTTGCGAGCAGGGCGCCACCCGCTGGAATGTGTTTTGGCCTGTGACCGTGAAGGTGTATGGTCAGGCTTTGGTCGCTGTGGTGCCGCTGCGCCCGGGGGCTCTGGTCAATGCCGCTGATTTGCGTGTGGCCGAGGTCGATCTGGCTGCCAGCCCATCACCAGCCATCGTGAATCTGACCGACATCGTGGGCCGCGCCGTGGCGCGCAACGTCGAGCCCGGTCAAAGCATTCGTCAGGAAGACATCAAATTGCGTCGCTGGTTTGCCGCCGGCGACCCGGTTCGTGTGGTGGTCAAGGGCTCTGGTTTCCAGATTTCATCTGAAGGAACGGCCTTGACCCCAGGCGACGAGGGGCGGTGCGCGCGTGTTCGCACCGATAATGGCCGCGTTGTGTGTGCCCAGCCCGTGGGCGATCGGCAGGTGGAGTTGGTCTTATGAAACACTTCTTGCCGATTGCACCCCCCTGTACAAGGGGGTTTCGGTGTTTGGCATTAAAGTCAGAACAGGCCGCGTCGATATCGCGGATGTGACCACTCGGAAAAGACCGAGACAAAGGAGTACATCATGAAGATCGGCAACCCTATCGATAAGGCACTCGGTGGCTCGGCGAGCCAGCGCGCTGAGGGGGCCTCCACCACCGCCCCCGGCAAGACGAAGTCCCTAGATGGCGGCGTCTCGCAGAGCGCCAAGGTTTCTCTGTCGCCCATGGCTTCCAGCCTGATTTCCGGCATGGATCCTGATTTTGACGCCGACAAGGTGGACAAGGTCAAGCAATCCATTGACGACGGCACCTACCAGGTGGATGCCGAAGTCATTGCTGACAAGTTGATCGCCAATGCGCAGGAACTTCTGAAGCGCAGTTCCAACTGATTTGTGCCTTAGTGCACAGGTAGTACACCGATGACTGACGCCGCTCGCTCCGACACCGTTGCTCAAGCGCTGGATTTGTCTGCCCATGTGACAGACATTGAACAGCGCCTGAGCGACCTGGATGCCGCTTTGGTGGCAGGCGATCCCGTCGTGATCGAAAAAGTGGGACAGCAGTTGCAGCGCAGTCTGGCCGATTCCCTGGCCGCGTTCCGCCATGCTGTTCATGAGGGCAAGAGCCCCATCAGTCCGGAATTGAAGCAGCGTCTGGTGCTGGCGCAGTCGCGCATCACCGCTCAGCAGGCCTTGGTGCATCGCGCCGGCACGGCCATTGAGCGCACGCTGGACATCTTGCTGCCGCGTGAGGCCTCGCCCACGTACGAGGCACCGGGCTCGGGCCGCGTGGCCAGTGCCTATCGGATCTGACGGTATTTGTGGGCTGTTGGCTCAGCCTTCCGCCATCCCTTCGACCATCAGTTGCACCCGTTGACGTCCCTGGAATTCGTCCAGGCTGACGCGAAATGCCAATTGTGTTTTGGCTGGGAGGGGCTCGGTCCGCCCAAACCAGATTCCATCGCGCACCTGGCCCTGAACACGCAGGCTCAACTTCAGGTGCCGCTCGCCCACCAGGCGCTGGCCGATCACATCGACTTCATCGCTGAACACGGGTGGCTCGAAACCCGGGCCCCACACGGCGCTGTCGAGGGCTGCCACCGTCTCGGCGCTGAACCACTGAGGCTCCAGCGGGCCATCGGTGCTGATTTGTCGGGCCAGAAGGCTGGCGTCCAGCCCTTCACGCGCCACCCGCTGCAAGGCCTGCTCGAAAGTGTCGAAATCGTCTTCGGCAATGGTGCAGCCGGCGGCCATGGCGTGGCCCCCAAACTTCTTCAGCAGTCCGGGGTGGCGTTTGCTGACCAAATCGAGCGCATCACGCAGATGGAATCCAGCAATCGAGCGGCCTGAGCCTTTGAGCATGCCGTCTTGCCCCAGGGCGAACACGAAGGTCGGGCGGTGCAGTCGGTCTTTCAGGCGTGAGGCCACAATGCCCACCACGCCTTCGTGGAACTCGGGGTCGAAAATGGCAATGGCGTGCGGTGGCTCGCCCTCTGGCATGAGCGATTCGAGCAACTGTTCGGCCTGGTCGCGCATGCCACTTTCCAGTTCGCGGCGTTCGCGATTGATCGCGTCGAGCTGCTGCGCCAGTTCCAGTGCGCGGTTCGGCTCGTCACAGCTCAGGCACTCAATGCCCAGGCCCATTTCGGCCAAGCGCCCCGCAGCGTTGACGCGAGGGCCCAGCGCAAAGCCAAAGTCCTGGCTGCTGGCTTTGGCGGGGTCACGCCCGGCGGCCTGAAACAAGGCGGCAATACCCGCTTGCATGCGTCCGCTGCGAATGCGCTTGAGGCCCAGGCTGACCAGCCGGCGGTTGTTGACGTCGAGTTTGCCCACATCGGCAATCGTGCCCAGGGCGACCAAGTCGAGCAGGGCGTCGATGCGGGGCTGCTGGGCGGCATCGAAGGCGCCACGCTGGCGCAACTCGGCGCGCAGGGCCAGCAGCACATAGAACATCACCCCCACGCCCACCAGCGCCTTGCTGGCAAAAGAGCAGTCGGGCTGGTTGGGGTTCACGATCACATCGGCGTCGGGCAGGCTCACCGTGCCTTGGTCGGTGACCACTGGCAAGTGGTGGTCGGTGATGACCACTTTCAGCCCCAGTTCGTGGGCTTTGTGAACCGCCTCGTGGCTGGCCATGCCGTTGTCCACGGTCACCAGCACATCGGCCCGCTTGGCCTTGACCAGGTCCACGATGGGGGGCGTCAGCCCATAGCCATGCACGGCTCGGTCAGGCACCACATAGTCCACCTGATCGGCCTTGGCCCCCAGCATGCGCAAACCGCGCAGGCCCACGGCGCAGGCCGTGGCGCCGTCACAGTCGTAGTCGGCCACGATGCAGATGCGTTTGCCCTGCTCAATGGCATCGGCCAGCAGCACGGCGGCTTGCGCGGCGCCTTTGAGGTCCGAAGGGGGCAGCAGCTTGGCTGGGGTGTCGTCCAGCTCTTCTGCCTGGCGCACGCCACGTGCTGCAAACAGCCTGGCCAACAGGGGATGAATGCCTGCTTGCTCCAGGGCCCATGCGGCACGGGGCGGGACATCGCGGTGAATGAGATTCATAGGTCTTTGAGCAGGGCAGGCAGATCAGGACGACGGGAGGGCAGCCAGCGCCGCAAGGTTTGTTTCAATCCACCCAGCAAGCCTGACTGGGATGACGACAGCCCCCAGGTCTGGGCATGGCGTTCGCCACACAGGGTCAGCAAAATCGGCTCCCCGCCATCCAGGTGGGCCAGGGCTTCTTGCAACACGGAGGCGTCGAGTTTCTTCCAGGCTTGCAGCCAGGCCATCATGTCGTCGGCCAGCAGGGGCTGACGCAGGGTGGTGATGAGTTGAACGTCATGCTGGCCAGTGGACCAGTTTTCGCCGGCGGGCAGTTGGCCGCAGCCGCTCAACCAGAAGGAATTCACCGTCAGGGCGCCACGTTCCTGGCGGGCATCGTGCGAGGGGTGCTGATACAGCAGCATTTGCACTTCGCTTTGCAGGCGGCGCAACAAACGGGCTTGCGGGTGGTCGTTCAGCCACACGTCAGGGTTGCGGCCAATGACGCGGTCCAACGAGGCCGTGGGCAGGTCGCGCAGCGACTCGTGCGACACATACCAGCGGGTGGGCGCGCCCCATACCAGTTGCCAGCCTTCACTTTCGAACAAGGGGCGAATGGCATCCAGCAGTTCCCGAGACTCGGTGGCGGTCAGGGCCAAGGCTTGCGGGTCCAGCAAGGTCAGGTGGTCGCGGCCCATCAGCCAGTGGCAGGGGCTCATCAGGCCCCAAGGCTGGTTCGTGTTCAGAGCCACGCCGTCTTGCCGGGCCCACCACAGTGCCCAGGGGGCTTGGTCGGGGTTCCAGCCCATCTGGCGAGCCAGCCATTTTTCGTGGGGCAGGGCCAGGTCGAACTCGTCGCCCTCCAGGCGGCCCAGGGGCTGCAGGCGTTGCAGCAATTGCTGCAAATGGGGCAGGGCCGGGTCTTGGCCCAGGCGCGACAGCACATGCTGGCACGGCTCGGACAGACTGGAGGCAAAGGGCAAAACCCAGTGGGTGACGGTGGGGGCACTCATGTTGGCATTATCGAATGAGTACACTCCTGTCACCATGAACCTACCTTATGAATGGCGTGTCGGGTGGCGTTACACCCGCGCTGGCCGCAGTGATCGACGCAACGGCTTCATTTCTTTCATTTCCGGCGTGTCGGTGATCGGCATTGCGCTTGGGGTCGCGGCCCTCATCATCGTGCTGTCGGTCATGAACGGCTTCCAGAAGGAAGTGCGTGACCGCATGTTGTCGGTCGTGGCCCACGTTGAACTGTACGACGCGCTGGGTGGCCCCATTGCAGACTGGCATGCCGTGGCAGCGCAGGCGCGCAAGCACCCCGATGTGGTGGGGGCAGCTCCTTTTGTGCCAGCACAGGCCCTTATCGCTCGCGGAGAAGACATGCGCGGCGTGATGGTGCGCGGCATTGTGCCGTCGGAAGAGGCGCAGGTCACGCCTTTGGCCGCTCGCATGGCTTCGGTATTTGGCCGCCTGCAGCCCGGTGGCTGGGGCGTGGTGCTGGGCAGCGAACTGGCCCGCAGCCTGGGCGTGCGCGAGGGCGACACCATCACCCTGGTGGCGCCCAGTGGCCAGGTCACCCCAGCCGGGGTGGTGCCACGCTTGAAGCAGGTCACCGTGGTGGGCCTGTTCGAGGCGGGCCACTACGAATACGACTCGGGCCTGGCCCTGATGCATGCCGACGACGCAGCCCGCCTGTTCCGCACCGGCGGCGTGTCAGGCGTGCAGTTGAAACTGAAAGACGCGCAGCGCGCCCGTGCGGTGGGTGATGAACTGTCTCAGGCCATGCCGCAGATGCTGGTGCGCGACTGGACGCACACCAACCGCAACTGGTTCGAAGCGGTTCAGGTTGAAAAACGCATGATGTTCATCATCCTGACCCTGATTGTGGCTGTGGCCGCGTTCAATCTGGTGTCCACCCTGGTCATGACCGTGACTGACAAGCGGGCCGACATTGCCATCTTGCGCACACTGGGGGCCACACCGCGTTCCATCATGGGTATTTTCATGGTGCAGGGGGCCATGTCAGGCGTGCTGGGTACCTTGAGTGGCTTGGGGCTGGGCCTGTTGGTGGCATTCAACATCGATGTGATCGTGCCGGCCATCGAGCGCCTGCTGGGTGTCAGTTTTCTGCCCGGCAGCATCTATCTCATCAGCAAGATGCCCAGCGATCCGCAATGGTCGGATATCCTGCCCATCACCATCATTTCCCTGATTTTGGCATTGCTGGCGACCCTGTATCCCAGCTGGCGCGCCAGTCGTGTTCAACCCGCGGAGGCCCTGCGATATGAGTGATCACAACCCCTTGCCCAAGACACCACTGCGGGTACGCAAGGTCCATCCCTTGCGCGCCTGGATCTGGTTGGTGAGGGGGTGGGCCGACTTCATGGAAGTGCCGCAAGTGGGGTTGGCTCATGGCATCGTCACCGCCTTGTTCGGGGGTTTTGTGCTGTGGTTGGCTTGGGACCGCTTCTGGGTATTGGCTGGGGCCTTCTCGGGTTTCCTGTTGGTCGGGCCCGTTTTGTCAACCGGCCTGTATGCCGTCAGCCGTGCTTTGGTGCGCGGCGAGCGGGCTGATTTTTCTACCGTGTGGGCCGTGTGGGCCTCGCTGGATCGCCGTCTCGTTCAGTTCGGTATTCTGCTTACCGCGCTGGGTACGGGGTGGGTGATCACCTCTGCGGCATTGATCAGCCTGGGTGTGCATCCTCCGGTCACCACCCCGACAGACTTCCTGCAGCGCGTGGTGTTGTCGCCTCAGCCTGGCCTGTTTGAAATCTGGTTGCTGGTGGGCGCCGTGATGGCCGCCCCCGTTTTCGCTTCCAGCGTGATTGCCATTCCCTTGTTGATGGATCGCCGGGTCGGCGTGCAGCGCGCCGTGCTCACCAGTTGGCGCGCCGTGTTGGCCAACCCCGTGGCCACGGGCCTGTGGGCTGGGGTGGTCATGGTGCTGACCCTGCTAGGCCTGGGAACCCTGATGTTTGGATTGATTTTGGTGATGCCGGTGCTGGGTCATGCCAGCTGGCACGCCTACCGCGACCTGGTGGTGCGCGAAAAGGTTTGAGATGTTCGGTTTGACAGAAGAGCAGATTGCTCAGTTTGGCCTGACGGTGGGCGTAGGGGGCTTCATCCTCTACATGTTCGTCATCATTTTGCAGTTGGCCAAAGAGTCGAAGGCGGGGCGTTTTGGCACCTTCGTCTTGTTGATTGTTTTGGGCTTTGGCATGCTGGGCTTCATTGCCAAGAATGTCATCGCCTGGTTGCTGAACATCTGATTGGGGCGATGCATGACTGACGCTGTCATCCTGCAAGCCCAGGGCTTGATCAAACGCTTCCACGAAGGACCGTTGGATGTCACCATCCTGCAAGGGGTGGACCTGACCGTCGAACGGGGTAAAACCGTGGCCGTGGTGGGGGCCTCGGGCTCGGGTAAAAGTACCTTGCTGCACCTGCTGGGGGGGCTGGATGTGCCCACCAGTGGATCGGTTCGCCTGATGGGGCGCTCCTGGGCGGACCAGAGCGCGGCAGAGCAGGGTGCCTGGCGCAATCAGCACCTGGGCTTCATCTATCAGTTTCACCACCTGCTGCCTGAGTTCACGGCGCTCGACAACGTCGCCATGCCCTGGCTGATTCGCCGTGAACCTTTGGCGCAGGCCCGTGAAAAAGCTCGGGCCTGGCTGACTCGGGTGGGCTTGTCCAACCGCGCCGAACACCGTCCCTCCGAACTGTCTGGCGGCGAACGCCAGCGCGTGGCCGTGGCGCGCGCGCTGGTCACCCAGCCCGCCTGTGTGCTGGCCGATGAACCCACGGGCAACCTGGACCGCAGCACCGCCGATGTGGTGTTCGACCTCATGCTGCAACTCGCCGCAGATCAAGGCACCTCGGTCATCATGGTCACGCATGACACGGCCTTGGCCGCCCGTTGCGACCAACGCCATCATCTGGTCAACGGGCGCTTCACGCAGTAAGGTGCGGGCATGTGGATCGATACCCACTGCCACCTCGATGCGCCGGAATTCGATGCCGATCGCCCGCAGGTGATCGAGCGTGCCCGCCATGCGGAGGTGGGCCTGATGGTGATCCCTGCGGTGTCTCCCGCCACCTTTGCCACCTCACGCGATGCGGCCGTGGCCTGCGGGGGGGCTTATGCCCTGGGCATTCACCCGCTGTATGTGAAAGCCGTGCCACCTGATTCTCTGAAGCAACTGGAGCGGGCTTTGGCGCAAGCAGGGGATGATCCTCGCCTGGTGGCTGTGGGTGAAATTGGGCTCGACTGGTTTGTGCCGGAACTGCAAGACGACGCCAGCCGGGCCTTGCAGGAAACCTTTTATGTTGAACAGCTGAAGTTGGCCGCCCGCTATGCCTTGCCGGTTATCGTGCATGTGCGGCGCAGCGCCGACGCCTTGCTCAAGCATCTGCGGCGTTGCCGAGATGCCGGGCAGCCCGTTCCCGGCGGCATTGTCCACGCCTTCAACGGCAGCCATCAGCAAGCCCTGGCCTTCATCGAGCTGGGGTTCAAGCTTGGGTTTGGTGGGACCATGACCTACGACCGGGCCCTGCAAATTCGCCGTCTCGCGGCTGATTTGCCGGCTGAGGCCCTGGTGCTGGAAACCGATGCGCCAGACATCCCGCCACACTGGTTGTATAGAACCGCGGAACAACGCGCCTTGGGTGAACGCAGCCGCAACGAACCTGCCGAGCTACCACGTATTGCGCAAACCTTGGCCGAGGTGCGCGGGTGGACCTTGGCTGAAGTACAGAACCGCACGTGTCAGAACGCGCTGGCGGCCTTGCCTCGTTTGTCGGCTTTGCTCAATAAGGCTTGAGTCGGTGCGTCAAGGGTTGAGGGCATTCGGCCCGACATGCAGCCGTCGAGCCAGTAGCCAGCACCCCATGGCCCAAGCGGCGCCTGCGGCCCAGCCCGCCGCGACATCGGAAGCCCAGTGCACCCCTAGGTAGATCCGCGACACACCGGTCAATCCGGTCAATAGCATGGCTGCGCTGAGCACGTACCACCGAAGGCGCATTTTGGGTAACACGCGGGCCAGCAGGGCGGCCAGCGTCAGGAAGACCACGGCTGACATCATGGCGTGGCCACTGGGAAAGCTGTAGCCACTGGCCACCGTTGCGTGATAGAGCGCATCGGGCCGGCTGCGCGAAAACAGGTTCTTCAGCGCCATGGACAGAAGCAAGCCACTACTGGTGGCTGCGGCGGTGAACCACGCCAGTGGCATTCGCCCAGCCAGCATCAGGTAGCCCCAGGTGGTGCCCACGGCCAGTGTCAACACAGCTGGGCTGCCCAAGGCGGTCAGGTCGCGAATGCCTTCCTGGAGCCACAACGGCCCCAGTGGCAGGGCTGCTTGCCCAGGTACCCGACACCACTGCAAGATCATCAAATCCACCGCATGGGTGTCACCTTCGAGCATCTCTCCGGCAATTTTCACAAAAGCCCAGGCCGATGCGGCCAACACCAAAAGAGGCCAGAGGAGCTTGGGTGGCAATCGGTCGAGACGAGCGTTCATGATCAGGTGGGCAACAAAACATGGGCGCCGGTTTGTTCGAACACAGTTTGCCAGGCCGCCAGTTTGCGTTCGAAGCGCCACGACGCATTCGCTGGGCTGGTGGAGGGCAGCTTGAACACCGGCAAGCCCAGCGCCTGCGTGATTCTGATGTGACGGGCCGATTCGCCGCCGTTGTGCGCAATGCCCCGCAGCGTGGGCGTGCGCTCAATGAGCCCGGCCAGGTCATTGAGTTCGGCGGCTTCGATGGCGCTGTCCAGGCTGCCTTCGCGCACGCAAGCGGAGTACACGTCCCAAATGGCCAGGCCATGCTGCATGGCGATGGGTAGACGTTCCGCATAGGGGCGCGCCTGCAAGCTTGCAGCACCGGTCAGCCCCCAGATGGCCGACAAAATGGGCCAGAACTGGTTGTGCGGGTGCGCGTAGTACTGCTGTGCCGTCAGCGAAGCCACACCTGGAAAACTACCCAGAATGAGCAGCCTGGCACCAGGGCCCACCACGGGTGGCAAGCCTTGCAGACGTGGGGTGGGCTGTAATGGGGCGGCGGGCATGACGACGACTGTGCCACACTCGCCCCCGTGAAACGCAGCAAACCCCAATTGGCCGAAGCCACCATTTCTGAAGAACGCGGCATACGCTACCTGCACCTGGGTACCCCCTGGGTGCAAGGCGCCATGCGCATCAGCAAGCCCACCAAGCTGGA
This sequence comes from uncultured Aquabacterium sp., assembly GCA_964453105.1. Lineage (GTDB taxonomy): Bacteria > Pseudomonadota > Gammaproteobacteria > Burkholderiales > Burkholderiaceae_C > Aquabacterium. Next base: position 82,178 of record CAYVOP010000001.1, read on the forward strand.
GTTGGACTACATCCAGCGCATGATGGCCTGGTTGCTGTTGCGAGACCCGCAAGACCTGGTTGACACGCGTTGCCTGCAACTGGGCTTGGGGGCCGCAGCCATCACCAAGTATTGCCACAGCGTGTTGCGTTTGCCCACCACGGCGGTCGAAATCAACCCCGCCGTCATCGGGGTGTGCCGCGTCTGGTTCCAACTGCCTGAAGATGATGACCGATTGACGGTATTGAAGGCGGATGCCGCCAAGTACGTGGCAGATGATCGCCATATCGCCTCTGCTGATGCCTTGTGCGTGGACCTGTACGACCACGAGGCCGCCAGCCCGGTCCTGGATGACGAAGACTTCTATCGCGCCTGTTGGCGTGTGTTGGACGATGGTGGGGTGATGACCGTCAACCTGTTTGGGCGTGACGCCAGCTTCGAGCGCAGCGCCGCACGCATTCGCGCGGCGTTCGGCGACAACCGCGTGGCCATGCTCAAACCCACCACCGAAGGCAACACCATCGTGCTGGCCTGGAAGGGATTTGACCTGCCAGAGCGAGAAGTGCTGGCCCAACGGGCTGAAACTTTGCAGACCAAATGGGAATTGCCTGCGCGAAAATGGGTCAAGCTACTGTCTACCTTCACGCCCAAGCCTTCGAAGAAGTCCTGAGATGACCGCATCAGCCCACTCCAAACGTCGCGTCTCCACCCACCAAGGGCCGCTGGATTGGGTATTGGTCTTGTCCTGGTTGACGGCCGACGGCGTGCTGACCGAGCAAGACGCCCAACTGGTGCGTCAGCGCTTTGCCGCAGGCACCAGCTCGCAGCACCCCCTGGTGCGTTTGGCTGGCCTTGGGCTCAAGCGGGCCGGCACGGGGGCTGCCTTGGAGCTGGAGCCGCTGACCGAATGGCTGGCAGGGCATTTGGGCCTGCCCTACCTGCGCATTGATCCCCTGAAAGTGGACGTGGGTCGTGTGGCCGAGGTCATGTCCATCAACTACGCCGAACGCCGCTCGGCGCTGCCGGTGCAGGTGGGCCTGAACGACATCACCATTGCCACCTGCGAGCCGCTGGATGTGGCCTGGGTGGATGAAATTCTGGCGCACACCAAGAAGAAGATTCGGCTGGTGGTGTCCAGTCCGTTGGACTTACAGCGCTACCGCACCGAGTTCTACACCCTGGCCAAGTCGGTTCGAGATGCCAGCAAGAAAACCGGCGACTCGGTGGCGCACAACTTCGAGCAACTGGTTGAACTGGGTAAGACCAACCGCCAGCTTGATGCCAACGACCAAGGCATCATCCAGGTGGTCGACTGGCTGTGGCAATATGCCTTTGACCAGCGCGCCTCCGACATTCACCTTGAGCCCCGCCGCGAGATGGGGGCCATTCGCTTCCGCATCGACGGGGTGCTGCACACGGTCTACCAAGTACCTTTGGCGGTGATGCAGGCCATGACGGCTCGCATCAAGCTGCTGGGCCGCATGGACGTGGTGGAAAAGCGCCGCCCGCTCGATGGGCGCATCAAGACCCGCAACCCCGGTGGCGACGAAGTCGAAATGCGTTTGTCCACCATGCCCACCGCCTTTGGCGAAAAGCTGGTCATGCGGATCTTCGACCCTGACAACACGGTCAAGTCGTTTGATGCGCTGGGCTTTGCTCCCAACGAAATCCAGATCTGGGAGCAATTGGTGGCGCGCCCGCACGGCATTGTTCTGGTGACAGGGCCC
>CAYVOP010000002.1:0-76114 GCA_964453105.1 uncultured Aquabacterium sp.
GTTCATTGCCACCGCAATGGGCGTGCCTGTGTCGACCACCCACACCATCACCGGTGCGATTGTGGGCGTGGGCTCAGTTCAGCGTGCCAGCGCGGTGCGTTGGGGGGTGGCCGGCAACATCGTCTGGGCCTGGATCTTGACCATTCCCGCTTCTGCCTTTGTGGCTGCGGTGGCTTATTGGGTGAGCTTGCAGTTGTTCTGACGTTCTGGCTACGCCATTGAGCGTGACCTGATGAAAAAGCCGGCTGGATCACTCCAGCCGGCTTTTCTTTTGCCTGACCTGCATCAGAAGAAGTCAGGTGTCTGTGCTGCCGGCTGCTTGGCGATGGACCCCGGTGGCAGTTGGAATGTGCCAACCAGTTGGGCCAAGACGGAGCCCTGCTCGTACAGCGACTGGGCTGCCGCGGCGGCTTGTTCCACCAGGGCCGAGTTCTGTTGGGTCATTTGATCCAAATGATTGATGGCCTGGTTGACCTGGCCAATGCCATTGGATTGTTCAACCGAGGCAGAGCTGATCTCGCCCACAATGTCCATGACCCGTCGAACCGAGGTCACGATTTCGTTCATCGTGGAGCCTGCATCACTGACCAGACGAGAACCCTGTTCGACCTCGTCGACCGAGGCGCCAATCAGTGTTTTGATTTCTTTGGCTGCGGCGGCACTGCGCTGGGCCAGCGAGCGGACTTCGCCGGCCACCACGGCAAATCCGCGGCCTTGTTCACCTGCTCGGGCTGCCTCCACGGCAGCGTTGAGGGCCAGAATGTTGGTCTGAAATGCGATGCCATCGATCACACCAATGATGTCCACGATGCGCTTGGAACTGGTGTTGATGGCGTCCATCGTTGACACGACCTGAGATACGACTTCGCCGCCCCGCTGCGCGACTTCGGCTGCAGACGTGGCCAGTTGATTGGCCTGCTGGGCTGAGTCTGCCGAATGGCGAACGGTTTCGGTCAGCTGAACCACGGCGGAGGCGGTTTGCTGAATGCTGGATGCAGCTTGTTCGGTTCGGACGCTGAGGTCGTGATTGCCGCTTGAAATCTCGGCGCTGGCGGTGTGGATGTTGTCGGTGGAGGCGGAAACGCGCCCCACCAGATCTTGCAGTTTGCGTTGGGTGCGAAGCAGTTCGGAGACCAGGCCATTGGCTTGGATCTGTCCGGGCAATTGGTAGGTCAGGTCGCCATCGGCGATTTTGCGCAAAGCGTCACGGGCCACGGCGGGGTCACATCCCAGTTCGGTCGAAACGGTTCTGCGCAGCAGCCAGAACAAACTGCCCGCGACGATGGTGCCGATCAGGGCCAGCGCGATGGATACGACCGTGATTTGTTGCGCATGGGCTTTGGTGGCTTCATGCGTGGCCGCCGCTTGATCTCGGGTGGCCTTGATTTGATCCAGCAGTTGGCCTCTTAGCGCACGCCAAGCGGGTGTTTCGTTTTGCTTCAGCGCCGTGGCAGCTTGCGCAGGGTCAGTCTTGATCAAGGACATGACTTCAGCTTGCTTGGCGGCTTGAGTGGCCCGAAGCGCCAACAGTTCATGAATGGGTTGGGCGAAGCGCGTGCTTTGCGCCACTTTTTCTGTGGCGTTGAGCGTTTCCGCGAAGGCTTTGTCTGCCGCCTCAAAGTTCGACTGGGCTTTCTGGTCGGCAGGGTTGATGACCAGGTTGCGCAGCGCCTGTCCCATCTGCAGGCCTTGGGCATACATCTCGCTCAGGCCATTGGCGATGGCTTGGTCGGTGTCGGTGTAGTGGTCAAACTCGGACTGAGTTCTTAGCAGCCCCCAAATGCTGACCGACAGCGCCGAGAGGAACAGCAGCGCGGGGGCGATGGCGCAAAGCAGCAGTCTTGAGTTGAACTTCATGGGTGACATCCTGACCTGGTTTTAGACCTTTCGGTTCATGGATATCGGCCAGTTCTTCTTGAAGCTAAATGCCCCTTGTGCGTGACAAAGTTCACAGCCCGCGGGGCCCAAGTTAAAGATGCTTGCGCTTACCTGCTGATTCGTGTGGTTCGCGACCAGATGCGCTTTGGCTTGGCCGACAAGGACTGAGCGTGAGCAATGGTGCGACTGGGTTGGGCCACCACGGTGTAGTCTGGAACGGTTAGCGCAGCCATGCCACGTGGTCCGCTGATGAACAGGCTTCGATTGCCGGGGGCCAGGGTCAACGTGGCGTTGTGCTCACACGATTCGCCTGTTGCCATGGGGCTCAAGCAACCTACAGGCTTGGCCAGCGATTGAACCTTCATGATAGGCGATTGATCTAGCGGCGTATTGGCTCGGTCATGGATATCGACCACCCAAACGGCGGCGTCGGTCACGGCCGGTGTCATGCCCGATTTGTCGATCTTGTAGCCGTAGATGTAGGCACGTGTGCCGTCGCCACTCAGGCCGTAGCCGCCCGCCAGATAGCCGGCTGGCAGCAGGCCACCGAGAGAAGCACCTTGAGAGACCCCGTCCTTGACCAATACGCCGTTCGACAGCATGTAGGTTTGACCATCGTCAGCCACAGCGACCAATTGCGTATCGGACGGAATAGAGAAGAAGCCAGACCAGGTTCGACTGGCGGTTCCGTACTTGAACGTTGTACGGTCAGGCATGACGCCAATCACGGTGTGTCCATCGACACTGCGTAATAAGCCGGCATCATTCGCCAGGGTGGGGTCAAACCATCCAGCGTGCCAATCCATTACATGAGTTTCTGGCGCGGTGAGCAGCGCATCGCTATAGCCGTAGACAGGGTTATAGCCTGCAACCCAGCCTACGCCACGCTCCAAGCGGCGGGGCTGTTCGAGTCGGGCACTGATACCCCGTACGCTAATGAGTGTTCGGCCATCGGCGGTCGTGCTGAGACTATTCATGCCATTCCATGATTCTGATGAAATGCTAGCGTCCCACGGACCATTGATTGGCCCCGTCTGGATGACAGCCAGGGTTTGTGGATCTAGTTCGACAATGGTTTGCGCGGTGCTGCCGAAAAGGCGGCGCCCGTCGGCGGACAGTGCCACATCGACCAAACCGGTGATGCTGGTCTGCTGACTGGGCAACCACGACACGCCGCTTGGCTTCCATCGATAGACATTTCCCTGTGATGCGAAGTACAGGGCGCCGTGATGTGCAGAAAAATAGGGTGTGCGCCTAGGCCCAAGGGGTAGTGTGATATGACCCGATGGAACTTGTGGGGCGGCGTAGGTCTGGAATGTGACGGAAGTAGGCCGCCACTTGGAGTCGCGGAATATGCTGATGGGCACTCCAGGGGTAATGTCTGTGACATCGACAGCCAGAAGCGAGTCAGGGCCCCAGTACGCGTTGGGTGCTGCAGGGATTTGTCGAGTCAGGCGGGCACCTGTCACTCTCAGTGGTTCCGTTGTGACATCGGTTTGCACGAACAGGCGTGCAGATGTGCTACCCCAAACGGCATTGATTGGCGAAATCAGTCGGGGAAGATTAATACTGATCCACACGTCCGCGTCGATGGGGGCAACGCCGGGGCGATCAATGCTGATTCGAATCTTGGCCTTGCTTGTACTGCTAAGTGTTGGCAGGGAAGCCGATTCGATTTCGGCCTCAAGAGTGTCCCGGTCGGTTTGTCCGTTGCCGCGCACAATGCGAAGCCAAGGCGTCAGGGATGTCGCCGACCAGTTGGCTGATTTGCCATCAAGGGTGTGAATGGCGGTGCTGACCCGCAAATCTGTCGAATTCTCGTCAATGGCCTTGAATATGACTTCAACCCAGAAAGGCTGCGATACATTGACTTGGACCCGGGCCATCTGGGTGCCTGCCAACGGACCAGCGTCTGCGAGCACCGAGGTACTGTAGATGCCAGGGCGTATGGATGCGGTATCTAGAGAAACCTCGTATTCATCGTTTCCCAGATCGAGGAGCTTGAATGCGCCATCAGATTGAGTCAACTTTGGGGCACTCCATACCGAGGTCCAGGACGGTCGAGTGAACTTGATACGTTGTTTGGCTACTTGGCCTTGCTCAACAGACAGAGACGACAATTGGGGTGAAATGTCCATGTCTTGCTCGCCGCCTTCTGGCGGTGAAACAACATAACGAACAGCGATCCGTTTGGCGTAACGTGGGTCCGTTTGGCTTGCCAGCAGTACTTCGGCGTCATATTGGCCCGCACGAACCTGTTGGGTGTTGACGAGCAGTTGGTTGTTTTCAAAGCGAATATCAAACGCCTGAGCTTGCATTGCGCTGACCGTGGCAGTGACGACACCAGCTTGAGTCGGAACACTGACGGGTATTGTTAGGCTAGGGGAAGGCTCCTGCCCTTTTCGGGACAAATCTACGGTGGATTGCGCGCGAATGTTGGGCAATACGGTATAGACCAAGCGCTGCTTGACGGGGCTGCCCTGAAGTTCCGCTTTGCATTCCTCGTCTTTGCACACGCGGAAGACCAGTTGGGTTTCGTAATCACCCGGAGCCAGGTCTGAACGCAGTCGCAGTTGGCCTGAATAGACATCGCCAGAGAAGTCAGCATTGCCCGAACGCACCATCTCGATGGGTTCTTCGACCATGACCCAGAAATTGTCGGTCCCGGTGTAAGTGAGTTTGACCTGAAAGTTAGCGATCCCTTCGGTGCCTTCGACCCCGGTGGCTGTGAAACTATCAGAGGGGAAGGTCATGCTGACCGAGGCACCCGAGTTGGGTGAGCCAAAGACCTTGGTAGCCGAGTCGGGGTTGCTTGATGCGCCAGCGCTGGTTCCGTCACCGCCACCACCGCCACAGCCTGACAACATGACCAATGCGCACACGATGGCGCTGCTGAATTTCTTGAATTGTCCCAATTTCCTACCCCTGTCAGGATGCTCGTGGCTTGAATGCCAGAGACGAGTCCATTGCCGGGGTGCATTGTGGCGACTGGTTACTGATTTTTCCACGCCCCGATTGGATGGATTTGGGATGGATGTGGAATGAACTTCAGCCAGCCTTGCGAAAGGTGAAATTGATGCGACACGCGCCCAGTAAGGGGTGCGTTGCCTCTTTCATGGGCAAGATGCCATGGAAGCGCAACCGGTCGACGCCACCCCACACGACCACATCGCCGTGGAACAAGGGCACGCGGGCCGGACGTTCACTGCGGGTGAGGCCCCCGAACTGAAACAGGGCGGGAAGACCCAAGGAGACGGACACGATGGGCTGGCGGAGGTCTTGTTCGTCTTTGTCCTGGTGCAGGCCCATGCGGGCGCCAGGCTCGTAGCGGTTGATGAGGCAGGCGTCGGGCTCAAAATGCGGAAAACCGGCCTCGGCGGCGGCCTGTTGGGCCAGGTTCAGCAAGACCGCAGGCATGGCAGGCCAGGGCTGTTCGGTCACGGGGTCGAGTGGGCTGTAGCGGTAGCCGCGTCGGTCGGTGATCCAGCCCAGCGGGCCGCAGCTGCTCAGGGCGACCGACATGGTTTGCCCGCCCGGGGTGACCATGTGGCGAAACGGGGCCTGCCGGGTCACTGTGTTGATGGCGTCAACCAGTTCCTGGTCGATGGCCCGGGCGCGCCCTCGCAGTACCACCGCTTGAGGGCCGAGCCATTCCTGGCTGCCTACGGGCAGGGAGGGGGGCTCATCGGGAAACAGGTCCAACGTCATGCGGGCCTCACTCTGGCGGGTAGAGCAGCAAGCTGGCCCGGCGTTGTCGAAAGACGGCGAGGTCGTCTTGCCAGGTGGAGGCAAGTGCGCCAAGGTCTTGCCCGTCTCGCAGACCTTGCAGTGTGCGGGCTGATCCGATCATGCCCAGGGTTCGGTCCACCTTGAAGGATTGGGGCCACAGGCGGTACAACTCGCGCACCAGGGCGGCGCCCAGCAGGGGGGCATCGAGCCGGTTGCGATCGAGTACGCGCACCTGGACTCCCTGGCACAGTTGGCCCTGGTATGGTGGGGCCGACGGGGTGAACTGAGTGGCCGTGAACTGAACGCCGGCCAAGGTGCCGTTTTGAACCCACGCATTGAGGGCTTCGACCAGGCGAGGGGCTTCAATCCAGGGGGCCCCCAGCCATTCAAAGGGGTGATCGGTGCCTCGCCCCACGCTGACGTTGGCGCCCTCCACCCAGGCCACACCGGGGTAGAGCGAGGCGGTCAAAGGCGTGCGCAAATTGGGCGAGGGGGGAACCCAGTCCAACCCAGTCTGGTTGAACCAAAGCGAGCGACGGTAGCCTTGCATGGGCACCACGTCGAGCTGCACGGTCAGCCCCTGTTTCTGGAGATCTTGCTGAAACCAGCGGGCCAGTTCGCCCACCGTCATGCCGTGCTGAACGGGCAAGCCTGGGTAGCCTGTGAACGAACCCTTGTCGGCATCCAGAACGGGGCCGCTGATGCGATCGGCCCGCACGGGGTTGGGACGATCCAGCACCATGATCCGCACGCCCTGTTCGGCTGCGGCCCGCATGGCTTCGGCCAGGGTGGAAATGTAGGTATAGAAGCGCGCCCCCGCGTCTTGCAGATCAAACACCAGGGTGTCGATGTCGCGCAAAGAGTCTGCCGTGGGGCGGCGTTGATCGCCATACAGGCTGATCAGTGTCAGGCCGCTGAGGGGCTCTAGGCCGGATGCGATCTTGCCTTCGGCATCGCCATACAGGCCATGTTCGGGGCTGAACACTTTGATCAGTTGCACCCCGGGTGCCCAGCGTAGCCGGTCCAGGGTTCGCCAGCCTTGACGATCAACCGCAGCAAGGTGGGTGATGAGGCCGATGCGCCGCCCGATCAAAGGTGCGAACTGTTGGGCTTGCAGCATGTCAATGCCGGTGGCCACAGTCGGGCTGATAGGGCTGGCGGGCGCAGGGGGGGGCGGCGCCTTGGTTGGGGCGTGGGGTGCAAGGGGCGGGTTCAGGCTGGACAGCAGGGCCAAGACCTCGCGCCGCAGCGGCCGTGCGTCGCCCTTGCCATCCGGGTGAAGCCGGTTGCTGAGCAGCACCACGAAGCGCTTTTGTATCAGGTCAATCCACAAACCTGTGCCGGTGTAGCCCGTGTGTCCGATCAGGCCCAACGGGGTCTGCTGGTCCCGGTTGGCGACCAAGGGGGCCTGCAATTGCCAGCCCAGGCCACGCCACTCCGATTCATGGGCCGGACTTTGCAATCGGGCCAGTTCCTGCAGTGTTTGTGCTTTCAGCAAACGGCCAGGCTGCAGCATGGCCTGAGCGAAACGGGCCAGGTCATCGGCGCTGCCAAACAGGCCGGCATGGCCCGCCACGCCCGCCATGCGCCGAGCGATGGGGTCGTGAACTCGGCCTTGGAGCCACTGACCATGGGCCAAAGGTTCGGTGGGGGCAATGCGGCTGGACCAGGCGCGCGGCGGCAGGTAGCCTGAATCGTGCATGTGCAGTGGCAGCAAGATGTGCTGTCGAACGTACAAGGGCAAGGGCATGTGCGACACCCGCTGCACAATTTCGCCCAGCACCATGAAGTTGATGTCGCTATAGAGCGTGTGCGTTCCCGGTGGTGACAAGGGCTGCTCGGCTAACACACGTCGCATGGCCTCGGCTGGGCCTTGCCAATCGGGTTGCAGAGAAATGTCCGGCCTCAGTCCTGATGTGTGCGCCAGCAGTTGGCGAATCGTGATGCGGTCTTTGCCCTTGCTGGAAAAGGCTGGCCAGTAGCGGGTGGCGGGGGCATCCAGTTGCACGCGTCCCTGTTCGACCAGTTGCAACACCGCAGTGGTGGTGGCCACCACTTTGGTCAGCGAAGCCAGGTCAAAAATGGTGTCGGGGCTCATGGCCTCGGCCACAGGCTGGCGACTGCGCCAGCCCCACTGGCGCCGCAGCCAGACGCGATCGGCATCCCCCATCACCAGCACGGCGCCGGGAAGTTGCCCGGCGTTGATCTGCGCTTGAACGGCTGCATCCAGCGGCGCCCAATTGTTCGCCTGGGCAGGCAGGCCGGTGGTTGACGACTGCAGGCGTTCGATTGGCGCGGTCGTGGTCGATTCCGCGTGGGCGGAGGCGTGGAAGGCGCCGCAACCGAGCATCATCGACCACAACGCCAGGACGGCCTTCTGTCGATTGGAGGGATGCGACAAGCGCGGTGTGAGTTTCATGGCCGGCTGTTCACACTGGTCTTGGGCTTCAGGCCCGATTCGTCGTAGTGGTTGCGGGGGTTCCACAGCATCCATCCCTGCGTGTCGGTGGCTTCGGCCGCATCGATCTGGGCGCGAATCTCCAGCGCGCCAAAAGGGCGCTTGTCAAAGCCATAGTCTCGGAAGGCTTGGAGCCAGGGGCGCCAGCACACATGGGTGCCAGTGGCGCGCTGCTTAGCCCGTTTGAGTGTGTGTTCAACGATGGCATACGGTTCGGCCACGGGGTTGCGGTGTTCGGGAATGCCAAAGGTGAACCCCGATGGGTAGAGCATGGGCGACAGGTAATCGACATGCGGGGCGATGGCTTCGAGTTGTTGGCCGATCTGGGTGTCGTTGGTGTTCCAGGCCACGTAGCCAAAGATGTCGGCGGCGATCAGCACGTTGTATCGAGCCAGTCGTTGGCGGGCGGCAGCCAGAAAGGCGTTGATCGTGGCCACACGACGTGACTCGGTCGCGGGCTCGCTGAAGACCAGCCCCGTGGCATCGGGGAAGCGGATGTAGTCGAATTGGATCTCGTCAAAGCCCATTTGCGCGGCCTCTTCGGCCAACGCCAGGCTGCGGTCCCAGGCGCCTTGTTGAAACGGATCAATCCAGGCCACGTCTTCCCCATCTCGCCACAGGCTGCCATCGGCGCGGTGGACGGCCCATTGCGGGTGAGCGCTGGCCCACTGGTTGTCTTTGAACACCACCACCCGAGCGATGAGGTAGAGGTTTTGGGCTTTCAGTTGCCGCACCAGCGCGGGCATGTCTGCCACGGTGATGGTTTTTTGCGGGCCCAGGCCCGATGCGGCCACCGAGGCACTGCGATGCGGCACCAGTCCACGGTCGTCTTTCACATCGATGACCAAGGCATTGATTTCGGTGGCGGCAGCCAGTTTCAGTGCCGATTCGCGCAAAGGCCGGCTGCCAATGCCAAACACCGACAGGTACAAGGCCTTGGGCCGAATGGGTTGCAGCGCGAGCGAGTTCGGTGAGGCCGAAGCGAGCGTGTCATTGAGCCGGCTGTAGCCGCAGGCCCGAACGCTCAGGCGTGGCGGGTGGCCTGATGTGTTCAGCGTGAAGTGGCCTTGCGCATCGGTGCGAACCGATGGCTCTGCGCATGGCGCCCCGCATTGCACGGTGGCATGAGCAATGGGCTGGCCTGATTGGGCATCAACCACCTGACCAGACCAGGTCGGTGCGATTTGCGCTTGGGCAGGGTGGCGCAGCAGCAGGCCGAGAAGGAGTCCCCAAAGGAGCCTGGACAACAGATTAGAGCGCGGGTCGATCACGTGCATCACTCCGGGGTGGGCAGAGCAAAAGCTCGTTGCAGCCGACGTGCCAGTTCATGTTCGTCCACGCTGTCCACCATCAGGTGCCTGGGCACGGCATAAAGCGGGGCACTCAGGAGCGCAGAACGATTTTCCAGCGCGAAGGCTGCGCGATAGCCTTCTGCTTCGGCCATGTTTTGCAAGCCTGCGTCGCTCAATCCAAAAGGCCAGGCCAGCAAATCGGCCTCTACCCCCAGTTTTTGGCGCAGCACTTCGCGAGGCCGATGCAGTTGCATGCGCGCAGCCTGCTCGAATGCGGCGGCATCCATGGTGCGTCGGTCGCGAACCAGGTTGGGGTGCCAGTAGGTGTGCGATTGAATCGACACACCTGCTTGCTGGCTGGCCTGCCGCAATTGGTCCCAGGTCATGGCGTAGCGGGCATTTGAAATGGCCGATGGGTAGATGAACAAGGTGACGGGCCAGCCCCGCTTCTGCAGTCGGGGCAGCAACACATCGGCTTGTGACCGATGCCCGTCGTCAGCCGTCAGCACCACGGCGCGGTCGGGCAGGTGGGTGCGCTCGCCGCGACGAAAGGCCACCCAGTCAGACAAGGGGATGATGTGGGCGCCCAACTTCTCCAGCGTGTCGAGGTGTGCGTCGAAGCGCTGGGTGCGCACGGTCATGCTGTCCACGGCGGTCTCGCCAAAGCGGTGGTAGACCAGAATGGGCACGGCGGTGACGATGCCATTCTGCTTGGGTGCCGCGCCATGGGCGTCGCTCGTGCCCCAGGCGGCACAAAGCACACTGCCAAGCCAGGTGCGGCGTGACAGGCTGTGGCCGAAAAGGGTATCGTGTGAGGCGTTCATCTTGTTTGCAAGACTAGGGCATTCGGCCCCGGTTTGCATGCGCAGGATCAAGGAGCATCGTGGCATCTGACCGACAGGCGCAAGGCGATGAGCAGGCCTCGTTCATCGACGTGTTGCGTCAACGCTTGCGGGCCACCGTGGTGGAGACCCATATTTCGTGGGTCTTGCTGGACGGCACCCACGCCTGGAAGATCAAGAAGCCTTTGAAGCTGGCATTTCTGGATGCTTCAGATTTGGACACCCGTCGCCAGTGGTGCGAGGCTGAGGTAAATCTGAACCGTCGATTGGCGCCTGATTTGTACCTGGGCGTGGTGCCCATCTACGGTTCGCGCTTCCTGCCCAATTTGGTGGGGCAGGGGCCCGTGATCGATTACATGGTGCAAATGCGTCAGTTTCCGGCTGACGCATTGTTGAGCCATCGCATCGGCGAGGGGCAGATCGATCCAGCCTGGCTGGATGATTGGGCGAGCGATCTGGCTCGCTTTCACGCAGAAGCGCCCTGTGCGCCAGCCGGATCAAGCTGGGGTAGCGAGGCATGCATCGCCGCCGCCATGCAAGGCGTGCTGGATGGCCTGGCCGCGCACGCCAGTGTGCCGGTGGCGGCCTTGCAAGGTTTGCGTGCCTGGGCTGCCGAGCAGGCGGTGACTTTGGCCCCCTTGTGGCGTGCGCGGCAGCACCAGGGCAGGGTGGTCGAAGCCCATGGCGACTTGCATCTTGACAACGTATTGCTGTGGCAGGGCCGTGTCACCGCGTTTGACTGCATCGAATTTGACCCTGCCCTGCGCTGGATTGATGCGCTCAGCGATGCGGCCTTCTTCACCATGGATCTGGCCGCGCATGATCGGGGAGACCTGGCCTGGCGGTTTCTGAATGCCTACCTCGACGCCAGTGGCGACCACGCAGGCTTGCCGGTGTTGCGGCACCAACTGGTCTATCGCGCACTGATTCGCGCCCTGGTGGCTCGACTGCGTGCCCAGCAAACGCATGCGGATCGCGCGCAGCCATCGGAGCCAGACTACCTTGGCCTGGCCCTGCGATGGGCGGGCTTGACGGCGGCTTCCACGGCTCCGCAGCTAGCCATCACCCATGGGGTGTCGGGTTCAGGTAAAACAGTGGCGGCGGGCCATTGGTCGGTGCGACACGAAGCCATTCGCTTGCGCTCTGATGTGGAGCGCCAACGCTTGTTCGGCTCAGGGGCCTATGCGCCAGAGCAAACGCAACGCGTGTATGAACGCCTGTGGTTCCTGGCAGACCAAGCCTTGGCAGCGGGGTGGTCTGTGGTGGTGGATGCCACCTTTTTGGCCCGGGCGCAGCGGCAGCGGTTTCACATGTTGGCCCAAGCCCATCGTGTGCCATTTCAGATCTTGCATTGCGAGGCGCCCGATGCGGTCTTGCAGCAACGCATTCGGCAACGCCAGGCATTGGGGCGGGATGCTTCCGAGGCCGATCTGGCTGTATTGGCGCACCAGCAAGGCACGGCCGAGCCCCTGACCCCGCAAGAGCTACGTGACACCCTGTGGGCACCGCCGCATCAACCTTGACGCAGGACAATGCAATGCCCCTGACATGGGCATGACAGGCTTCCTCCTTCTGGCTTCGCTACCATCAACCCCACCATGCAGGAATCACAACGTTTTGAGTACACCGGGCCCGATGATCTTCTGGCCCCCATCAGCCGTGCCTTGCAGCGCGTGGTCGACCCCGAAGTGGCCCTGTCGATTCTGGACGTGGGCCTGGTTTACGCTGTGACGCTCACAGAAGACAAAGCCCATGTGCTGATGACCATGACTTCGGCCGCCTGCCCAGTGACCGATCTCATCATCGATGAGGTTCAGGCTGAGTTGGACCCGGTGATTCCGGCGCACATGAAGATCGAAGTGGAAATTTGCTGGGAACCACCCTGGAGTCCTGAGCGCATGAGCCCGCAGGCTCGTCAGTTGATGCAATGGTGAAACCGGTGTCCTTTGCTTTGCTGCGTCCTGTGGCGATGATGCTGGTGGCATTCAGCCTGGTGGGCGGCTTGGTTGGCGGGCTGATTCGAGCCGGTGCCGTGTCCAACCCGGCGGCCCCCTGGGCCTTGTCTGCCGCAGCTTGGCATGCCGCGCTGATGATGCCCGCCTTCTTTGGCGCGGTCATTGGCATTGAGCGTGCTGTGGCGGTGCGGGCCCGGTGGGCCTATTTGGCGCCGTTGGCTTCGGCGCTGGGCGGGGTGGGGCTGCTCACTGGTCATCTAGACTGGGCCAGGGTTTGCTTTGTCCTGGCCGCCACCGTGTTCGTGGCCGTGAATGCCCTCATCGTGCGCCGTCAGTCAGCGCCGCACACCTGGTTGTTGCTGGGGTCTGCCATCGTGCTGTGGCTGGCCAATGGGTCTTTCGCATGGACCGGCATGAGTGAAGCGGTGTTGGCTGCCTGGTTTGCTTTCCTGGTGCTGACCATTGCTGCGGAACGACTGGAGATGTCGCGCCTCATGAGGCGTCATCCTGCTGCCCACCCCTTGCTGGGCGTGGTTCTGCTGGCCTTGTCTCTGGGGCTGGTCGGCTCGTGGATGGGGGCGAGCTGGGCGGGGGGCTTGTTTGGTATCAGCCTGGTTGGGTTGGCGGCGTGGTTGGGCGCGTTTGATGTGGCACGGCGCACCATTCACACCCAGGGCCTGAGCCGTTACATGGCTGTGTGTTTGTTGTTGGGCTATGCCTGGCTGGCGGTGGCGGGCTTGTGTTGGTGGGCGCATGACTCAGGGGGAGCCTATCGCGACGCGGCGTTGCATGCGCTGGGCCTGGGCTTTGTCATGAGCATGGTGATGGGCCATGCGCCCGTGATCTTGCCCGCCGTGGCGCGTATCAAGGTGCACTACGATGCGCGCTTCTATCTGCCTTTGGCGGCCCTGCACGCCTCACTGCTGTTGCGCTTGCTTGGCGGCCACGCCTCGGCCCAATTGAAAGCATGGGGCGCAGGCTTGAATGTGGCCTCCCTGGTTCTGTTTGTGTTGACCATGGTGACGGCGGCCATCAGCTGGCAGCGCCGACATCGTCGTCATTCGTAAGCCGCCAGACGCAGTTGCTCCTGCGGGGTGAACAGCGTGGCCTTCAGTTGCTGGGTCTGTTGAGGATCGGTTGTGCGGGCTTGCTGGTACTGGCGAATGCGCTCTTTCCAAGCGGCTTCTTCCCGGTCCAGTGCTTCCAGACGGCGTGCAGCATCGGCCCCCACCAGGTTCGTGCGGATCTGCTGGATGTCAGTGGTCGAGGCGCCGTTCTGGCGTGCTTGTTCTTCCTTGGCAGCCAGGGTCAGATGCAGCACAGGCTGTTCAACGTGGGCCCGGTTCTCTGGCGTCAAGGTGTCTTTCAGCTTGTCCAGTTCGGCATCGCGCTGCTCTGGCGTGAGTGATTTGTTCTGGGCGATGGCCAATTTGCGGGCCATGTAGTCGTCGTACTCGTCCACATCGCCAAACAGGGCCTTGATTTCATTGGTTGGAAAGTACAAGGCTCGCAGATCACGAATGGACTTGAAGTGCTGAGCCAGGGCCGGGCCACTCACCTCATGCATGCGAGGCTGGTTGAGGTTGCCCAGCGCCGCCTTGAACTTCAAGTAGGCGTCCAGAATGCGCATGGCATGTTGTCGGCCTTGCTCATTGAGTTCGCGCGACAGGTCGTCTTCAATGGCGGCGCGAATCTGAGCCTGGGTGCGTTCGCCTACCGCAGTCAAGTGGTATTCGAAGCGGCGAATCAACTCCGGGCTCAGGGCCAGATCATGGCCCGAGTTGACTAACAGGCCATCAGGCTCAGTGCCCGCAAACGTACGCGCAAACGCCTGGTCTGGGGCGCTTAAAGCGATGGGCGTCTGAGATGTCGTGGGCGCCGAGGCTTCGTGCGGGCGCAGGGTGTAAGCCAACAACGCTCCGGCACAGGCCGCCAATGCCCAACCCAGCCGTGCCGGTTGGCTCGAACGTTGGATGAGTAGCTTGGTCGACATCGCAGACTCCAAAAAAAGACCGCCGAAGCGGTCTGTCAAAAGTAGAGAAACAGTGGAGACAAAAACATCCGGAGCATTCGGATCAGAGGCCGGCCAGCTTCAGCCGGTTGGCGTGCTGGCGGAACAGTTCGACCGGGTTGGTTTCCCAGATGCTGGTCAGACCCACGGTCTGGTTCACTTCATCCAGGTGGTTCATGATGTAGTCGGTACGGATGACCTGGCCCAGGTTCATCGAGCAGGCTGAAACCAGACCATCGTTGGCCTTGCCATTGAAGAAGGCACTGGTCAGCAGCAGGGGCGCATCAATGGGGTCGAGGATGTTGGTGTACGGTGTGGAGCCGCCCCAGGAGTAGTAGCGCACGCCATTGACCAGAGTGGCACCGTTGCCGCAGCCGCTGGTGGGAATGCCGGCGGGGAACTTGGCGTTGTAGGCCAGTGAACCGGCGGTGCTCAGCGAAGTCAGCGCAGCGTTGGCGTTCTTGGGCAGGCTGGATTGGCCCGACAAGCCTTGGATCAGTGCGGTCAGGGTGGCATCGACCGTGGCGGCCACCACGCTGGTCAGGGGCGAGCCATTGGGCAACACGCCACGCACGGCATCGGCAAAGTCAGAGCCGCGGTTCACGCCGCCCACACTGGTCACCGAAGCCACCAGGCTGGGGGCCACGCCGGAAATGTAGCGAGCGGTGGGGCCACCATGGCTGTGACCGATCAGGTTGACCTTGCTGGCGCCGGTGATGGCCAGGATTTGCTTGACCTGGGTGAGCAGTTGCTCACCGCGCACTTCGGTCGAGTTGGCGGCCGAGACCTGGGTCACGAACACTTGGGCGCCATCGGCCCGCAGGTTTTCGGGAATGCGGTACCAGTAGTCGATACCGAGAATGCTGTCAAAACCGAACAGACCATGGACCAGCACGATGGGGTACTTGGTTTGGGTGTAGCCCGCAGCCATGGCGGGTTGAGAACCAGCGAAGACGCCAGCAATAGCCAGGGCGGCGGTGAAGAGTGCTTTTTTCATACGTGCCTGTCCGTTGTCTCGTGATGTTTTGAATTGGATGCCCCCCGTTCGAGGGGTGAGGCATCGTCCTGCGGAATAGGTCACGTCATCAACGCATGAAAACCCCTAAATGGGCGGTATTGAGGGAAAGTTCGGATTCGATTGGCGGGGTTTGTCTACGCTGTGGCGCGCGCGCTGGGGGCGTTGTTGCGTGCAGGTCAGAAGCCTTAAGGGAGGTTTAAGGTGCGATCGGCAGCATGTGATCCATGGAGGTTCACATGAAGCCCATGACAACGTACTCAGCCCCTTGGATCTTTCGCCTGCTTGCTTGTGGGGCCTTCGCCCTGGGCGCCAGCCACATGGCCCAAGCAGAAACCCCTCAGAGCTTTCTGGCCGACTATGCCCAGCAGGCGGGGGCGCCAGGCAATGCGGCCCGGGGGCAACAGTTTTTTATCAGCCGACATGGCGGTCAGTGGAGTTGCGCGTCCTGCCATGGTCAGCTTCCCACGCAAGACGGACGCCATGCCTCGACAGGCAAGGTTATTGCGCCGTTGGCGCCAGCCGCGAACCCACAGCGTTTTACCGATCCCCGCAAGGTAGAGAAGTGGTTTCGACGCAATTGCGGTGATGTGCTGGATCGCGAATGCACGGCGCAGGAAAAGGCCGATGTGCTGGCCTGGCTGAATGCCTTGCGTTGAAATCACAGGAGGCACCATGTTCTATTCAATGAAGCGAGTCGTGTGGGCAATGGCGCTGCTTGGGCCGTGGCTGGCCTTGTCAGGTGCTTGGGCGCATGACGACGAAGGCGACCGTCCGGGGCGTGCGCGAACGCGTGTGCCCATGCTGGCGGCCTACCAGCAAGAGTGCTCCGCCTGCCACATGGCCTATCCACCCGGGTTACTGCCGGCCGCCTCGTGGCAGGGGTTGATGCAGGGGTTGCCCCACCACTTTGGAAGCGATGCTTCTCTGGACCCTGACATGGTCAGGAAGGTGTCGACCTGGCTGGTAGACAACGCGGCCCCCAGCAGGGGCTCGGCGCGTCCTCAGCAAGACCGCATCACCCGGTCCAGCTGGTTCGTGCATGAGCACGATGAATTGCCCCCATCGGTCTGGCAGCGCGCCGCCATTCGCAGCCCGGCCAATTGCGTGGCCTGCCACGCTGGTGCAGAACAAGGAGATTTCAATGAACACCGTGTCCGCATCCCCCGTTGAGGGCCTGTCCGCGCCCTCTCGGCGCACGATCGATGCCCCCACCCGAGTCTTTCACGGCCTGATGGCGCTGTCGTTTGTGGGCGCCTATGCCAGTGCCGACAGCGAGCGCTGGCGGCTGCTTCACATCACCCTGGGCTACACCATGTTGGGGCTGATGGGGTTTCGTTTGGTCTGGTTTCTGATGGGGCCCAAGCCTTCACGCTGGCAGGCCTGGCGTGCGCGCTGGCAGGCTGCCAAGCAGTCTGTCTCAGCCTTGTTTCAGGGGGCTGGGCGTGTCGCGCCTTTGGTGGCGGGCGCTCAAACTGCGCTGTTGTTGGCCGTGCTGGTGGTGGCCATGCTGGTGCCATTGAGCGGCCATGCCCTGGATCAGGGCTGGTGGGGCGATGCCCTGGAAGATGTGCATGAAGCAGCGGGCGAAGCCTTGCTGGCTTTGATCCTGGCGCACATCACCGTTGCGTTGGTCAGTGGCTGGGTTCGGTCGAACAACCCTCTGAAGCAAATGCTGACCGGGCGTGTGCCGGGTTCAGGGCCTGATCTGGTGCCCCACAACCGTGCTTGGCTGGCTGCAGCGATGCTGGCTCTGGTGTTGGCCTTCTGGTGGAACCAGTGGCAGAGCGGCCCCACCCCCGGTAGCCCTTTGGATCGCGTGGAATGGCGGGTTCAGCATCATCACGATGATGACGATGACGATTGAATCGGCCAGCTCACCTCGACCCGCAGGCCACCCCATTGTTCGGAGCGACCCAATTGCACTTGCGCGTGATGCGCTTGTGCGATACGGCGAACAATGGACCAGCCCAGCCCACTGCCGGCTTCAGCTGTGCCCGCCACGCGAAAGAAGCGCTCGCCCATTCGAGCCTGGTCTGCCTCGCTCAGGCCGGGCCCACTGTCTTGCACGCACAAGGTCGCGGCTTGCGGGCTCAGCATCAGGCTGGCTTGAATGTGCGCGGCGGGCGGGCTGTATCGAATGGCGTTGTCGATCAGGTTGCGAACCAGCGCGGCCAGCAAGGTGCCATTTCCCTGAATGAGGCAGGGGGTGGGTGCCGCCAGCTCCAAGGTTTGTTGCTTGCCCAGCGCATGCATGGCCAGATCGGCCATCGCGCCGCGTGCCACGTCGCGCAGGTCCACTGGTGTCATGGGAGGGGCTTCGCCGCTTTCCAGTCTAGCCAGGGTCAGCAGTTGGTCGATCAGACGGCTGGCCCGATCACAGCCCAGTAGCGTGGCTTGCAATGCATGTTGGCGTGCGTCTTCCTGCTTTTCGTGCAAAGCCACTTCGGCCTGAGCCCGAATGGCCGCAATCGGGGTGCGCAATTCGTGGGCGGCATCGGCTGTGAAGCGTCGCTCCGACTGCATCAGTACGCCAATGCGTTGAAGCAAGTCGTTGAGAGCGGCCAGCATGGGGGCCATTTCGCTTGGTGGATGCGCCAACTCGACGGGTTCCAGGGCCAGTGCCGGACGTTGCTGCAAAAGCTGCCCCAGCCGGCGCAAGGGTTGGACTCCCTGGTGAACCGACCACCCAATTGCCAACCCCAGAACCGGCAGCGCCACCAGCATAGGCCACAGGGTGCTGCGCAGCCAGGCCATCAAAATGGCTGATCGCGATTCGACTTGCTCGCCCACGAACACCTGCACATCTCGGTCGCGCCCGGTGGTGGCAAAAACCCGCCAGGCCACGCCATCGACCACCACGGTCTGGAACCCTCTGGGGGCTGAGCCAGGTTGGGCCAGAAAGGCTTGTGCCGGGGCATTCGCAGAATGGGCCAAGGCCTGACCTTTGTGGAAGATCTGAAAGGCGACCTTCGGTGCATAGCGATGCAAGGTGGGGGCATCGAGGTGTGCATCCTCGTCCAGTTCATGCGATTGCTGGGCGACCAGCAGTGCGGCTGCCTGGGCCAGGTGGCCATCCAGCAATTCATCCAGCTCGTGCCGGGCATCCCACCAGGCCGTGGCCGTGGCCATCAGCCACACAGTGCAGACCAAGGCCAGCAATAACGCCGTGAGCCGCCCCTGCAATGAGCGCGGTTCCGTCATGGGCTGGCCCTCTGGTCCCGCATCAACATATAGCCCACGCCGCGAATGGTCTGAATGCGTTGACTACCCAGCTTCTTGCGCAAGTGGTGAATGTGAACTTCAACGGCGTTGCTGTCGACTTCCTGCCCCCAGCTATAGAGCTGCTGTTCGATCTGTTCTCGAGACAGCACGCGCCCGGCGCTCAGCATCAAGGTGTGCAACAGGTCGAACTCTCGTGGTGACAAGGCGACCGGTTCACCTGCAAGGGTGACCATGCGCGAGGCGGCGTCCAGGGTCAGGTCTTGGACACGCAACTGTTCCTGCGGTTGCCCATGCGCACGCCTGATCTGGGCGCGCAAGCGGGCTCCCAACTCCTGCAGGTCAATGGGCTTGAGAAGGTAGTCATCCGCCCCCAGGTCCAGCCCGCGTACCCGGTCGGTGATGGCATCGCGCGCGGTCAGAACCAGAATGGGAAGGGTGTGGCCCGAGGCGCGCACCTTGGCCAACACATCCATGCCATCCATGCGCGGCAGGCCCAGGTCGAGTACGGCTGCGGCGTAGTCCTGGCTGCGCAATTCGCGATCGGCTGCCACGCCATCGCGCACCCAGTCCACCTGGAAGCCCATTTGGCGCAAGCCTGCCTGCAGACCATCTCCCAGTAAAGGGTCGTCTTCCGCAAGCAGGATGCGCATGGTGGCAGTCTCCGGTGAATCGCAAGGGGCCAGATAACAAGTCTACCCCTGCGATGCCACCTTAAGCCACACCTGCTTGCACCAGCAAGGCTCCGGCGCGACGCATCTCCTGGGATTGGGTAGATCTTGCAGGGCTGTGGGCCAGAGGCTTCAGTTTGAAGAAGGTCATGGCTTGCTGCAGCTGCTCGGCCTGACTGCTGAGCTCCTCGGCTGTGGCGGCCAATTCTTCCGAACTCGATGCATTCTGCTGGGTGGTTTCGCCCAAGTGTGACACCGCCGAGTTGATTTGCCCCACACCTGACGACTGTTCTTCCGAGGCGGTGGCAATTTCCTGGATCAACTGTGCCGTGCGGCGAATGTTGGGCACCATGCGCTCCAGCAATTCGCCGGCCCGTTCGGCCTGCTGCACACTGCTGTCGGCCACTTGGCTGATTTCCTGGGCGGCATCCTGGCTGCGCTCGGCCAGTTTACGAACCTCTTCGGCCACCACGGCAAAGCCCATGCCGTGCTCACCCGCTCGTGCCGCTTCGATGGCTGCGTTCAAGGCCAGCAAATTGGTCTGGTAGGCAATGTCATCGATGATGCCGATCTTGGCGGCAATCTGCTTCATGGCGGTGACGGTGGCTTTCACGGCTTCCCCGCCCTCGATGGAATCGGTGGCGGCTTGGCTGGCCATGTTCTCGGTGAGTCGTGCGTTTTGGGAGTTCTGTTCGATGGACGCAGCCATCTCTTCCATTGACGCCCCGCACTCTTCCACGCCCGAGGCCTGCTCTCCGGCCGATTGCGACAGACTCTGCGCGGTGGCGCTGACTTCTTCCGACGCGCTCGCCAATGACTCGGCGTTCATGTTCACTTCCGACACGATGGCCGACAACTTGTGCACCATGTTCCGCATAGCCTGCAGCATTTGCCCGGTCTCGTCTTGGCTGTGTACCACCACTTCCACGCTCAGGTTGCCATCAGCCAGTTCGTTGGCCACATGTACCGCCTGGCGCAAGGGGCGAGTGATGCTGATGATGACCCAGACGGCTGCGCCAATGGCCAACATGATGGCGCAGGCGGTCAAAGCCAAGGTAGTCTGGCGTGCCACGTCGTATTGCTTTTCAGCATCGGCGCTGGCTTGAGACATCAACTCGGCCTGAAAGTCGACCAGGTTCTGCACATTGCCGTTGTAGGCCTTCAAGACTGGCTGCAATTCGCCAAGCAGATAGCGGCCGGCTTCCTGGCGCTTGCCATCGTTCACGAGCTGCAAGACTCGGTTCTGTCCGGCAATGAATGCCGCGCGCGAGTCCTTGATGCTCTGCAAAATGACCTTGCCCTTTTCCAACGTGATCATGGGCTCCATCTTGGCGAGGCTTTCGCCAATGCGTTTGCGAGCTTCCATGATCTTGTCTTCCTCATCGCGGGCCTGTTCGGCCGTTTCGCTGATGATGGCATTGCGCATGTAGCGCGCAATGTTGTTGACCTCTTGGTTGATTTGTGCGGCCAAAGCCACTTTGACGTATCGGTCGTTCACCATGAGGTCAACCTCACGGTTCATCTTTGCCATGCCGGACAGGCCTAGATAGGCCACCGCCAACAGCAATGTGATCAGCAGGCCAAAGCCCAGAGACAGCCGCAACGAGATCTTCATATTCTTGAACACGTGGACTCCCAGGCAAAGTTCAGATGTGTTCCAGATATCGTCCGCGGTTCACCGCAACGCACCGACTTGGCGTGAAAAATGCGCTTGTTTGGTGCAATTCATTGCGCTTTGATCTGTCGCAAGGAATAAAAAGCGAGTGGCTTCAGGTGTGAGGTAATCCTCTTGTCAGGATGTCCTTGTGGCGTAGGTCGGATGCCTTGCCATTGGGGGTAGGCTTTCGTGGGGTCAGGCCATCACTCTTTGCGCCATCTGGGTATATAGGCTGATGCCGATCAGGATGTTGAACGGGAAAGTCATGCCAAGAGACAGGCTGAAGTAGAGCGTGGGGTTGGCTTCTGGAATGGCATGGCGAACCACGGCTGGCACAGCAATGTAGGAGGCGCTGGCGGCCAAGGTCATCAGCAATATGGTGTTGCCCAGCGATACGCCCACCAGGCAGGCCAGGCCCAAGGCCAGGGACGCATGAATCAACGGGGCGCCCAGCGCATACAAGAGCAGCCAGGGCGACTGTCCCTTGAGGCCACTCATATTGCGAGCTGCCAGCAAGCCCATGTCGAGCAGGAAGAAAGCCAGCATGCCTTTGAACAAGTCTCCGGCAAACGGTTGCATGGCCTTTTGCCCCGCTGCGCCGCTGACGATGCCAATGAGCATGGCCCCCAGGAGCAGCAGTTGTGCACCGTCTGTCAAAGACTCATGTAGCACGTGGCGCAGCGAATGCGGTTGGGCGCGCTTGTGCGTTGTCTGGCTTGACTGAGCTGTTGGGAGGGCTGTGGATTGGGCCGCAGCCTGCTTCTGGCGTAGCCAGTTCGACAGCACGATGGCAATCAGGATGGCGGGGGACTCCATCAGGGCCATGGCGGCAGCCATGTGCCCCCCAAAGGCCACGCCGCGGTTATCCAGATACTGCGTGGCGGTGATGAAGGTCACTGCGCTCACCGAACCATAGGTCGCGGCAATGGCTGCGGCATCGAAGGCGCTGACCAGTCGGCGCAGCACCCCATAAGCCAGTAGGGGCACGACCAAGGCCAGCAGTACGGCCAACCCCAGTGTGGCGGTGACTTCCTCGGTCAAGCCCGATCGGGCCAGCGCGAAGCCGCCTTTGAGGCCCAGGGCCATCAGCAAGTACAGCGACAAAAAGCGCGATATGGGGGGGGGAATTTCGAGGTTGGAGCGCACCAGGCCTGCAGCCATGCCGAACACGAAAAACAGAATGGCGGGATCCAGAAACGCTTGGAACGACATGCAAAACAACCAGACAAGCACACAGGTCGAGACTGTGGCTTTTTGCGGTCATGCTGTAAAGTGATATGTTCTGATGTAAATGATCAACTTATTTGATGAATAACATGACCACTCCCACAGGGCTGGATCGGGTGCCTCGCGCCACCCTGATTCAGTTACGCAGTTTCGAGGCGGTAGCCCGGCTGGGTGGGGTGGGGCGTGCGGCCAAGGCATTGCACCTGGCGCAATCGACCGTGTCCATGCAACTCAAAGAGTTGACTGAAGCCGTGGGGGTGGCCTTGTTCGAGCCCTTGGGGCGGGGGCTGATCCTGACCCAGCACGGCGAGGTGCTGCTGCAAACGGTGCGGGAATTGTTTTCAGTCTGGCAACGTTTCGAAGACCAGTCCGCTGAATTGCAGGGGCTCAAGCGTGGGCGCTTGCGCATCGCGGCGGTGACCACCACCGAATATTTCTTGCCCGACCTGTTGGGGCCTTTCGCGCGGGAGCACCCGGGCATTGACATTGAATTGACCGTGCAGAACCGCGATGCCGTCGTAGCCAGATTGGAACGCGGAGAAGACGAACTGGCGGCCATGATGCTGCCACCGAGTCACCTGCCCCTGAACCGTTGGCCCTTTCTGGAAAACCCACTGGTGGTGATCGCTCCGGCGGCACACCCTCTGGCGCAGCGCAAACGGTTGAAGCTGAGTCAGCTGATTGACCAGCCCTTGCTAGTTCGTGAGGCAGGTTCCGGCACGCGCCTGGCTACAGAGCAATTTCTTGCCGAGCATGGTGTGCAATGGAACCCCCGCATGGCGTTGGGGAGCAACGAGGCCATCAAGCACGCGGTGCGGGCTGGCCTGGGGCTGGCCGTCTTGTCGCGCCACACTTTGTCTGAAGACTTGTCGGGCACGGGGGTCACGGTGTTGCCGGTGGCAGGGTTTCCCATTCGGCGTATGTGGCACCTGGTCTGGCGCAAAGACCGGCCTCTTTCATTGGCGGCGCGAACTTTGCTGCAAGATCTGCGGCGTCATCTGGGGGTGCGCGCGCAGCCCACCCCGCAATCCTGATCTAGGTTTATTCATGTCTCTCTCACCCCAAGCCATTGCCTCGGCGGCCACCATCCTCTGTCAGCGCCGCCGAACCGGAACGCAGGGGCCCGTGCTGCCTGATGCGTGTCGCCCTCAGACCTTGAGCGATGCCTGGTCTGTCCAGCAAGGCGTGGCCGCCCAGTTTGCTCAGATGGGTGATGCCGTGGGGGGCTGGAAGTGCGGTACCCCCGCGCCAGATCGGCTGGTGGTGGCGCCGATCTATCGCAGCACCGTGCATCATCAAGATACGAGCCCCGTGTGGGCGCACGATGGGCGAGTTCGGGTCGAACCGGAGCTGGCCTTTGTGTTGGCGCACGACTTGCCGCCCCGTTCGCAGGCGTATTCCCGGGCCGAGGTGGAGGCGGCTTTGGCCAGCGCACACCTAGCCCTGGAGTTGATCGACAGCCGCTACGACGCCCAGGCGCAACTCACCTTTGCCGACAAGCTGGCCGATGGGTTGGTGAACCAAGGGCTGTGGCTGGGGCCTCAGATTCCCGTGCAGCAGGCTATCGGCGCTGTAAGCATGCGCATTCGGTGGCGAACCGGGCAGGGGCCCGAACAGCAGCTGGAGGGGGTTCATCCCGATCAGGACCCCTTGGCCCCTCTGGTCTGGCTGGTCAACTACCTGAGTGAGTGTGGGCAGGGCATGTCAGCCGGTCTGCCAGTGATCACGGGTTCATATGCAGGCACAATCGCGTGCCCGGTCGACGAAGCCCTGTATTTCGGTTTTGCTGACTGGCCCGAGATGTCGTTGCGGCTGGCCGCACGGCCACTTGTACGGCCCATCTGATTTTCCCTCTGGCATGAACACCGCAGACGCATTCGACGACGATCCGCACGAAGAGTTGGGCGTCAGCGTGGGGGCCAGCCTGGCTGACATCAAAAAGGCCTACCGCCGCTTGGCGGCCCGCTGGCATCCCGATCGCAACGACGATCCACAGGCCGTGCGGCGGATGCAGCGCATCAATGCGGCTTATCGGCAGTTGTGTGACTGGCTTGGGGCTGGTGATTCGGGTGCGCAGCAGGCAGCTGAGGGCAAAAGCGCGCAAGCCAAGCCCGAAGCAGATGCAGATTCGGGTTCGGATGAACCGCCCGCTCGCCGCAAGCGCGCCTGGTGGGAGCGTGATTGGGGCTCGGCTCGCTGGCAGGCCGATGGGGCCGTGGCTCCGCAAGCCATCCAGGCCTACGCGCACATTGATCTGGAAGACGCGGCAAACGGTTGCACCCATGTACTCAAAGGCGCGGTACAGGATTTGTGCGGGGAGTGCCTGGGCGTAGGGCGCTTGGTGTCTGCCAATACCCATTGCTCACACTGCGATGGCGAGGGGCGCATCCGCTCGGCGTCAGGGCGTTGGACACGTTGTGTGCATTGCTTGGGTGATGGGCAAGAACGAAAGGTGTGTCCATCATGTGAGGGTTCTGGTTTGACCAGTGGCACTCGCACTTACCACTTTGAAGTCCGCTTGCCAGCCGGTGTGGCCGACGGGCAAATTGTGAAATTGCGGGGGCAGGGCCAACGGTGTGGAACGCAGGCCGGTGACATTGATCTTCAAGTAGGCATTCGGCCTCACCCCCTCTTCACCTGGAACGATCGTCAGGAATTGGCTTGCGTCGTGCCCATTGATGTGTTCAGCCTGTGGCTGGGCCATCCCGTGGAGGTGCCCACGCTGGATGGGCATCGCGTGCGGGTTCGCCTGTCAGACGGATTGGATCAGACCTTGCAGGGGCTGGGCTACCCTGATCGACAAGGCCAAGCAGGCCCGTTGCATGTGCATTTCGAAACCGTCACGCCTCAGCAATGGACAGCCGAGCAACGCGAGTGGCTGAGCCAGTTGGCGCGCTCGGTGCAGTCCGACGGGGGCGGTTGCCCCGAGCTGGCGCAGTGGCAGAAGAAGCTCAGGCAGCAGGCGTCGCGTTGAAGGTGCCGCTGAGCAACTCGCCCAGGCGCTCCACCCCCATGCGGAACCCGCAAGCCTGAGGGTGCCCGCCGCCGCCCATGGCTTCAGCCAGGGGAATGGCGTTGAAGGTGCGCACGGCCCGCAGGCTGACTTTCACGATGTTGTCCTTGGACACCGTCCACATCAGGGCGAAACCATCGCATTGCGCCGCCAGAATGTTGCCCACTTCACTGGTGAACACGCCAGGGCAGTTCACCATCAAGCCGGTCTGACCATTGAAAGTGATGGGGGCGGCGCTGCTGGCAATGTCTTGCGCCAGCGACAGGAATTTTTCATTCATGGCCTTGCCGCGTTCGCTGAACTCGGCAATTTGTGCGGGCGTGAAGTCGGCAATTTCCGACCAGCGTGGGAACTCGTTGGGCTCCATGTCCAGCGCAGCCAGGAAAGCGGCACTCTCGGGGTAGGCCCAGGTCCACAGATCGCGGTCTTGCACATAGCGCACCAAGGCCGGGGCTTCTTGTTCGGGGAAGAAGAACTTCCACGCCAGCATGGCGCCCGATTGGCTCATGTCGAAATGCACGGCACCGCAACGGCATTGGAATCCGTTGAGCTTGTCTGCGGCGCTTTGGTGGTGGTCGAGCATCACCAGTTGGCGGGCCTGCTCGTCCAGCGCCGACATCAATTCCGCATCAAACGAAAAATCGAGGATGTAGACCGCGCGACCCGCCAACTCGGGCAGGTCGGTCAGGGAGGTGCCTTTGCTGTGGCTCAGACCCAGGTACTCGCCGCGGCCGCCAAAAAAGCGCCAGGCCGCCATGGCGGCGGCAAAGCCATCGGGGCACTTGCCGTGATACAGCACAAGCGGGTTGGTCTCGTTGGGGTCTGGGCGAATGGCCAGGCCCGGCAGGCTGGTGAAAAGTCCGTTTGCCATGGTGGGTTCGAAGCTAAAGGTCAGCAGTGTAGGGCGATCAGGTTGAAAACAGATGACCTAGTACTACCCCGTATACAACTGTGCGAGAAATGCTTCGCGTTAACCCTGGCTTTGCATGAGGAAGCAATCGGTTTGCATGCTTGCGCAAGAAATGAGAGGGGGCATTTTTAACAATGACCTGGCACCTGATTCAGGCTCAAGGTGCGCAGAGAGCCTCTTATTCGACAAGCAACAGGACAAGACATGACATCCCTCAAGACTCTGGTGATCGCTGCGGCTGTGGCCCTGGCAGGTGGTTCGGCTCAAGCGGTGGGCACTTACGCTGCCACCAAGTACCCCTTTGTGATGGCGCACGGCGCAGCCGGCTTTGACAAGATCGGCCCCGTTGATTACTGGTACGGCATCACCACCGATCTGCGCAACAACGGCGCCAAGGTGTACACCACGTCCATGTCGGCCATGAATTCGAGCGATGTGCGCAACGAGCAATTTCTCAATGAGTTCAAGCAGATCATGGCCATCTCGGGCGCAGCCAAATACAACCTGATGGGCCACAGTCATGGCGCCCACTCGATTCGCTATGTGGCTGCAATCATGCCTGACAAGGTGGCTTCGGTGACCACAGTGGATGGTGTCAACGCTGGTACGCCCGTGGCCGATGTGGTGGCGGGTCTGACCAACATCCTGGGCCCATCGGGTACGGTTGTGGTGGGCGCTCTGGTTAACGGCCTGGGCAAGATTGAAGCCTACCTGTCGGGTAACCCCAGCCTGCCGCAAGATTCGGTGGCCATGCTGAACTCGCTGACCACCCCTGCGATGGTTGCCTATAACAAGAAGTACCCAGCCGGCGTGCCCAGCACTGCCTGCGGTCAAGGCGCTGGCGTGGTGAATGGCGTGCGCTACTACTCTTGGGGTGGCGCCTCGGTGTTGACGAACCCGCTGGACCCGCTTGACCTGTTTGTGGCCGCCACATCGGTGGCCTTCCTGGGTTCTGCCAACGACGGTCTGGTCGGCAAGTGCGCGCAGCACTTGGGCACCGTGATCCGCGATGACTACGACATGAACCACTTTGATGCGGTGAACCAGGCCATCGGCATCCGTGGCTTCTTTGATCCCGTGCCGCTGTACCGTCAGCATGCCAACCGCCTGAAGCTGGCTGGAGTCTGAACATGGCAGTCGGTCGGGTGACAATGAATACCGGCCGCCGGCGCTGGCCTCGCATGCTGTTGGGCGGGGTGGCGCTGGTGATGGTGGGGTGGATGGGCTGGTCCTATCTGAACCGAGGCGCGTCCGATGCGAACGAACTGGTCGACAAGCCGCAAGGCATGTCGAGCTGGATGTCGCCTTCTGTTGGCGTCAATGCCGCAGATGCGCCCGTACCGACTTTCAAGACTGGGTTGGAGAGCCTGCCGCGCTCTCTGGCTGGCACAGAGGTGGCTGGTGACCTGCGCGAAGATGCGCAGGGTGCTTTGGTGATTGATCGGGGTGTGCGCGATGTGTTCGACTACTTCCTGTCGAGCCGTGGCGAACAGGCTGATGCGATCATCGATGCGCGCATTCGTGCCTATGTGAAGAACCGTCTGGGCAGGCGTGCGGCCCAGCAGGCTTTGGGTTTGTTGGATGCTTATCTGGGCTATTTGCAGCGCCTGGATGTGGCGGCCACGCAGTCTCGTGGCGGGGCCTCGCTTGATCCGAGCGAACGCTTGACGGCACTGCAACGCTTGCGCGCAGGCAGCTTCACGCCCGACGTGGTGCAAGCCTTCTTTGGCCTGGAGCAGCTGTACGACCAATACACGGTCGACAAGATTGCCGTATTCAATGACC
Source organism: uncultured Aquabacterium sp. (assembly GCA_964453105.1). Classification (GTDB taxonomy): domain Bacteria; phylum Pseudomonadota; class Gammaproteobacteria; order Burkholderiales; family Burkholderiaceae_C; genus Aquabacterium. The sequence continues at coordinate 27,666 of CAYVOP010000002.1, forward strand.
GAAGCCTGACGCCGGTCCAGAAAACCGAGAAACTCAAGACCTTGCGGCAAGCGCTGCCCGCCGATCTGCAAGGCAGCCTGGATGCCACCGAGGTGGCCCACAGCTTGGAAGCCGTCACCCAGGAGCTGCGCCAACGAGGGGGCTCGGTCGCCGAATTGCGCACCGTGCGCGAAAACCTGGTGGGAGCCGAGGCAGCGGATCGACTGGAAGTGCTGGATCGCGAGAACCAAGCCTGGCAGGCCCGCATTCAAACCTATCTGCAAGCCCGCGCAGCCGTTCTGGCTGATGCCACCCTGGCCGAACCGGTGAAGCAGGAGCGCATTCAGGCCCTGATGAAGGCCGGCTTTTCCGCCAGCGAGCAACTTCGGGTGGAGTCCTACGAGCGCATGTCCGACCAGAAACAATTGGCGCAGCTACCCTGATCACATGATCGTTTGTCTGAACTGACAAGTGGTTTTTCAGACATTAGGATCGGCCCATCTTTGAGTTTTTCTATGCAGTGCACCGAATTTGCCCACGATCCGTCTGATGGCTACACCGTCAGCGTGGGCTACGTGCGCGCTTTGATGGAATTCCTGCAGCAGCAGGGCGTGCCAGCCGAGGCGATCTGCCCCTCCGCACAGCGCTTGAAGGAACTGAAAAATCTCGACACCAGCGCACGCTGCGAAGTTCGCGAGTGGGAAGCCTTGATGGCTGCTGCTGAAACCGCGCTGCAAGATCCCCTTCTGGCCTTGACCATGTCAGCCGAACTCAAACCGCGGCATGCTGGGTTACTCGGTTTTTTGGCCATGACCAGCGGCACCTTGCGAGATGTGGGCAGTGTGGTGGTGCGCTTTCACCATCTGCTCAACGATGTGGAAACCGTCGAGGCTTACCCGGAAGATCAGCATTTCGTGCTCGAGGTTCGCCAGATGACCACTGCGCGTTCGACGCGTCTGACCTTGCTGACCCTGGGCTCATGGGTTTGGTATGCACGTTGGCTGACCGGGCGCGACGACATGCGTTTTCACATCGATCTGATGCAGTCGGCCCCCCCCGCAATCGACCAGCATTGGGCGTTCTTTGGGGGCGAGTTGCGGTTCAATCAGCCGCGCAATGCCTTGCGTGGCGATCGCGACTATCTGAAGCTCACCGTCACGCAACAGGAGCCTTTGGTCAACCGCATCTTGCAGCAACAGGCGCAGGCCCAGTTGGATCGACTGTCCAGTCGTTTGGGCAGTTTTCTGGTGCGCCTTGAGCGCTTGCTCAAAGGCCAGTTGCATCAAGGGGAAGTCACCTTGGCGGCACTGGCATCCGAATTGAACATGTCGCCGAGAACCTTGCAGAACAGGCTGGAAGCGTCTGGCATGAGTTTTCGCACTGTGGTAGATCGGGTGCGTCAAAAGCAGGCGGAGTCGTACCTTCGTGAGTCGCGTATGCCCCTCATCGAAATCGCGCTGCTGCTGGGGTTTGCTAACCAGACCAGTTTTCATCACGCGTTCAAGCGCTGGACGGGAAAATCTCCCGGCGAATTCCGCCGACAAAGTTGAGTGTCGGCTTATGATTTGCCGATGATCTCGGTGCTCAGGCTTGTTCCCAGGCTGGCGCGTTTTGGCGCCATCGTACTGATCCTGCTACTCGGTGTGGTGACCGGCGCTCGTGCCGTGCCCATCGAAGTGGCCATGGGCGGCGCCGAGCGTCAGATCAATCTGGGCATGAACAGCCAGTTGTTCGAAGACACGACAGGCTCCTTGGCTTTGGCCGATGTCATCCAGCGTGACCGCGACTGGACCGCGTACCACAGCGACAGCTACAACCTCGGTTTCTCGCGTTCGACCTGGTGGGTTCGCATGCGCGTCAACTACCGGGGCGATTTGCCTGTTCGGCGCATTTTGGAAGTGGCCTCAGCCCTTCAAGATGAGGTTGATTTCTACGTGCTCAAGCCCGATGGCACGGTGCTGCAAAGCGTGCAGACCGGCGACCGCAGGCCATTCGGCAACCGCCCCATTCACAGCCGGGTCCCTACTTTCCAGATCGATTTCGCGCCCAATCAGGTCCTGGACATCTATGTGCGGCTGGGCAGCCACGACGGCTTGCAGGAAGCCGGTTCGTTCAAGCTGTGGCAGCCCGACGCGCACGTGCAGTCGGTGCAGGCCGAAACCCTGGCCTTCGGTCTGTACTACGGTACCTTGGGCACCGTGCTGCTGTATCACCTGTTCCTGTTCCTGTCGACGCGGCAGCGTTCCTTCGGGTGGTACTGCGCTTACGTGTCGGCCTTCTTGTTCTGGAGCTTTGCCTTCCGGGGCTATGCCTTCCAGTACTGGTGGCCAGAATCGCCGAATTTCAACAACCAGATCCTGCCCATTGCCGCAGCGGCTTGCTATGCGTTTTTCGGCATGTTCATGGTGTCGTATCTGCAAACTGCGAAGCGCGTGCCTCGTTTGATGCATCGGATCATGCTGTCGTCGGTCGTGGGCAGCGTGATCTGCGTGTCACCTGCCTTGTGGGACCACTATGCCTTGTCATTTGCGCTGAGCATTCCATTCGGGGTGGTCCAGATCGTGATGGCCTTGCTTGTTGGGGCCTGGCTGGCTTCGAGTGGGTATCGGCCTGCCCGCTACTTCATCATCGCCTTTTTCATGCTGGCGGTGGGCGTGGTGCTGTACTACATGCGGGTGTTGGGCGTGGTGCCATCCAACATCGTCACGGAAAACTTCCTGCAGATTGGTTCGGCGGCCGAGGTGCTGTTGTTGGCATTTGGCCTGGCGGATCGCATGAACACCATGCGCGCAGAGAAGCTGGAGGCCGAGCGTCAGGCCTTGGCCGCACAAGCTGCCCTGACCACCGAACTGGAAAGCCTGGTGCAACGCCGCACGCGGGCCCTGGAGTCAGCCAACCAGCGTCTGGCGGCCATGGCCATCACCGATGAATTGACGGGGGTGTACAACCGGCGGCATTTCAACAGCGTTCTGCAAGCCGAGGTGGCGCGGCACAAGCGGCATCACAGTCCCTTGGTGTTGTGCATGCTCGACATCGATGAGTTCAAACGCTACAACGACCGCTACGGGCATCTGGCCGGCGATCGCGTGTTGCAGCAGGTGGCTCAGACCGTGAAAGCGCACCTGCAGCGGGCGGGCGACCAGTTCTTCCGACTGGGGGGCCAAGAGTTTGCCCTGATCCTCAATGTCAATGAGCCCATCGAGCGCGCGCAAGAGTTTGTCGAGCGCATCCGTGCCGATCTCGAAGCCCAGGCCATCGAGCATGACAAGTCAGCACGCGGCGTGATCACTTGCAGTTTTGGCCTGTTGTGGGTGTTGCCGGGTTCGTCTTTGGCTCGGGCTGAAGATGTTTATGCCGCGGCCGATGCCTTGCTGTATCAAGCCAAGGCAGAAGGCCGAAACCGAGTGGTGTCTCAGCAGGCGTCTTGACTGGGCGTCAGCGCGACTGCGTGGCGTTGCTCAATTCGCGTTGCGACTGCAGCATGCCGTAAGCGGGTACCACTTCGCCATGCCGATCATGAACCTGATCCAGTTCGGCGTGTAGCATCTCGGCCGCATCGGGGCGCGCCCCCAGGTAGAGGCCCTCGGTCAAGGTCACGTGGGCGGCAGCAAACGTGCCGGCGCCAGCGCAGAGTATGGTGCGGCTGGGGGCTTCGTCGCCAACCAGCATCAGCAAGCCCGGTGTAACCCGCTCGGGTTGGAATTGGGCCAGCACCTCAGGCGTGAGAATGCCCTCGGTCATTTGCGTGGCCGCGGTGGGGGCCAGGCAGTTCACCCGGATGTTGGCTTTCTCGCCTTCCAGTGACAAGGTCTGCATCAAGCCGACCAGGGCCATTTTGGCGGCACCATAGTTGGCCTGGCCAAAGTTGCCGAACAGGCCGGACGACGAGGTGGTGAACACGATGCGGCCAAACTGCTGGGTCTTCATCGTTTCCCACACGGCCTTGGTGCAGTTCACCGCCCCCATCAGATGCACGTCTACGACGAGGCGGAAATCATCGAGCGACATTTTCGAGAAGCTCTTGTCTCGCAAGATGCCGGCGTTGTTGACCAAGATGTCGATGCGGCCCCAGCGGGCCACAGCTTCATTGGCCATGCGCTGCATGGCCTCGGCATCGGTGACCGAGCCTGCAAAGCCCATGGCTTGCCCGCCTGCCGCCACGATCTCATCGACCACCGCTTGGGGGTTGCCCATGTCATTGACCACCACCTTGGCGCCACGTGCGGCGAGCGCCAGGGCGTGCGCGCGGCCCAGCCCTGCGCCTGCACCCGTCACGATGGCCACCCGGTTGTCGAATCGAAGGGGGGAAGAGGTCGATGTGGGCTGGCTCATGGTGTTCGGCATGGGTTTGAGTGTCGGCTGTTTGGCCGATCCCCCTTTGGTGGGTGGCCGTCGTCACAGTTTGCTTACGTTCGAACGATATCATCCGCCCCGGACCGTCTCGGTTCCAACCCAATATCAAATCAGAGAGGAAATCACATGAACCCCATTCGCGTCCTGTGCGCGCGCCGCGCCCAATACCTGGCTCTGACCTTCGTGTCGGCCGCCGCCCTGACCGCATGTGGTGGTGGCGGTGGCGACAAAGACACCCCAGCACAGGCGTCGTCGCTGCAGCGCTTTGTCATCAACGAAGGCAACTACAAAGATGTGATCAGCACCTCGGGTGCCGCCACCATGCAAGCCACGCAGCCTAGCGGCACAGCGTCGCTGGTGGGTGTGCAGGCCCGCACCGGCAACTGGATGAGCTGGGTGCAGGCCGTGATTGATCAGGTGCGTGCCACGCCTGCAGTTGAACGCTCTTTGGTGGGTGTGGAACAGTCGATCCCTTGTGCTTCAGGTTCGGGTACGGTGGTCTATACCGATGCCAACAAGAACGACAAGGTCGATGGCGGCGATGTGTTCCAAGCCGACTTCCGTGCTTGCCAGGCGCAAGATGGTTCGGGCAAGTACGACGGCAAGTTTGTCATGACAGTGCAAAACGTCACCGGCAACACAGAAGGTCACGCAGCGAAGCTGGCTTTCACTTCGCTGAAGGTTGAGCAGGCCGAATTCAAGGGCACCATCGACGGCAACATGTTGCTGGTGACCACCTCGGATCTGGTCATGATCAATGCGCCCGAGTTGAAGCTGGCCACGTCTGCGGCTGGCGCGGCCGTGGTGGAGTCGTGGAGCAACTTCCAGTTCTCGGTCGAAGCGGCCAACGGCGGTTTCTCTGCTGGTTCGAAAATGACTTTCTCTGGCGCCTTGACCAGCAGCGAGTTGGGTAACAAGCTAGTCGACATCAGCACGCCCGCCGCCTTGGTTTTTGAAGGTGAATCCGAGTCGCCCAGCACGGGCTCGATTCTGGTGACCGGTGCCAATGGCTCGACCGCCAGCGTGACGGTGACCAGCTCGACCGCGATCGTTTTGGCTGTTGACGCCAATGGCGATGGCAAGTCGGAGCAGTCCAGCACCACGACCTGGAAAGATTTCCTGGGCGGCGCAGCACCCCTGTGAAGTTGGTTCGTTTGCCTTTGAAGCAAACAAGCGCGCGGGGCTGCCTGATGGCGGCCCTGCCGCTTTTTGGGGCATCTGTGGTGACAAGTTGCGCGCAGGCTCAGGTGCATGCCCCATCGGGGTGGGCGCTGGAGGCCGCGCCTGTGGCGTACAGCAGCCATTGGCGTGAGTTTGATGCGCAGGGGGCTCGCCTTTTGCGCGAAGACGGTTTGCTGCGTGGTGGGGTCGTCAAGGCTCGGGTCGATTGGCTGGGGGCACATTGGTTTGTGGCTGGGCAAGCTGTTTCGGGACAGCGCCGCTACGACGGGCAAGACAACGCTGGCATGCCTGCGCAAACCGATGTCCAGGTGAACGTGCGCCAGTGGCAGGTCGGTGGCCAATACCAGTGGCCCACTGGCTGGTTGGTGGGCTGGGAGGCCCAGTCTCGGCATCAGAAGCGCGAGTTGCTCAGCATTGCGGGGGGAGCTCAAGGCTATGTCGAGCGGTGGCGTGGCGACATGGCTTGGTTGCGTCTGGGGTATGCGCAACGTTGTGGGGCGGGGCAGGCCTACCTGTCGTGGGCCCTGGCCCCTTGGTCGCGAACCACGCTCGATCTAGCCATGCCGGGCCATGACCCGGCACGCCTCAGGCCTGAACTGGATCAAGCGATGCAACTGCAGGCCGGTTGGCGTAGTGAGCCCATGCCGGGCGGATGGGTGGGGTGGCGGTGGGGCATTCAGGGCGAACTGGAGCAGCGTCGTTTTGATCGCAGCGAGGCCGTCCCGCTCAAGCGCAATGGCCGACTGATCGGAGTGGTCAGGCAGCCGCAGACGGAAGAAGTGGGCACTTCGGTTGCGCTGCAACTGAGTCATCACTGGTAACGAAGCACGCCACAATGGCGGCATGCAGACCCATTCTTTGACGGCGCGGCTTGCTCCGGCTCGGCCGCCATTCCTGTTGTTGGCGCTGGCTTGTGTCGGGCTGGGTGTGGCTCTAGCCTGGCAACTGGGGTGGAACGCACGCACCATCTGGGTCGATGGGGCGTTGGCCTTGATCGGTGGGGTGGCTGCACATGTCGCAGTCAACGCCCTCAATGAATACCTTGATTTCCGATCTGGGCTTGATCTCATCACGCAGCGCACGCCGTTCAGTGGGGGCAGCGGGGCCTTGCCGGCGCATCCACAATTGGCCACCTATGCCCTGCGCATGGGGCTAGTGGCTGTGGCGGTGACGGTGTGCATCGGGGGCGTTTTCATGTGGTTGCATCCCGATCGCTTGCCTTTGTTGTTGCCCATCGGGCTGTTGGGGCTGGTTTTGGTGGTGTCTTACACGCCCTGGATTACTCGGCATCCCTTGCTGTGCCTCGTGGCGCCGGGCCTGGGCTTTGGTCCCGTCATGGTCTTGGGCACCTTGGTGGCTTTGACGGGGCGCGTGTCCTGGCCAGCCGTGGCGCTGAGTTTGGTGCCATTTTTTCTGACTAACAACCTGCTCTTGCTCAATCAGTTTCCTGATGTCGAGGCCGACCAGCGGGTGGGGCGTCGAACTGGGCCCATGGTCTGGGGGCTGCGAACGTCTGTCAATGTGATGGGCCTGCAATGGGCCTTGGCAGGAGGTGTGTTGGTCGTCCTGCTCGTGAGCGGGCGTATGCCGGGGGTGACTGCTTTGGGGTGGGCCATGTTGGCCGCCTTGTGCCTGTGGCTGGTTTGGGTTTGGCGCATGCTTTGGCGCCATGCAGAGGCGCCATCGTCTCCGGTTCCTCCGTGCATGGCCGCGAATGTCGGGCTGAGCGTGGGCCTGCCGTTGGTGATCGCGGCTTTCTGCTTGGTGGGGTAAAACCCCTTCAATCTTGTGGGTTAAGACGACTGGTCATATTATGTCGTCATGCCACGCACCGCCGACAAAACCGACATTCCCCAGCGCCTGACCGACGCGGGCTATTTGCTGTTTACCCGCCTGGGCTACAACGCCACCGGCATTCAGCAAATTGCCGACGAGGCAGGGGTGCCCAAGGGGTCGTTCTACAACCATTTCGACAGCAAGGAAGCGTTTGCGGCGGTCATCATCCGCCAGTACACCGACTGGGTACACGCTTCCTGGGCGCAATGCGTCAGCGATGCGCCGTGCTTGCCTCAGGACGATGCCCTGGGCGTGATGCGATACGTCTTTGGGCGCTTCGTTCGCCACCACGAGCAAGCCGCTTGCCCTGGGTGCCTGGTGGGCAACTTCGCCGCTGAAGTGGCCGAGTCCAGCCCGACTTGTCGCGCGGTGCTGGACGCATCGATGCGCGAATGGCGAACCCTGCTGGGCGAGCTGATTGGCCAGGCGCAGCAGCAAGGGCAGATCCGAAGCGACCGCAGCGCGTCTGAACTGGCGGCCTTCTTCTGGGATGTCTGGGAAGGGGCTTTGCTGCGCATGAAGATTGAACACACCTCCCAACCGCTCAAAGACGCGGTCCAGTTGATGCTGGATCACTTTCTGCGTCCTTGAGTCTTTCCTCTCAACCGTTTCCTTTCAACCGCTCACTGTCTGGAGAAACCACATGGCAAACCAAGCCACTTCCCCCTTGTTCCAGCCTCTCAAGCTGGGTCGCATTGAACTGGCCAATCGCATGGTGATGGCCCCTCTGACCCGCAACCGTGCCGGCGAGGGCAATGTGCCCGGCGACATGACGATCGAGTACTACGCGCAGCGCGCCTCTGTGGGTTTGATCGTGGCCGAAGCCACCCAGGTTTCCGCCCAGGCTCAGGGCTATGTGTCGACCCCTGGGGTGCACACGCCCGAGCAGATCGCGGGTTGGCGCAAGGTGACCGATGCTGTGCATCAGCGTGGCGGCCGCATTTTTGTGCAGCTCTGGCATACGGGGCGCATGTCACACACGGCGTTCCAGCCGGAAGAGAAGGCCCCTGTGGCGCCATCGGCCATTGCGGCCAAGGCCAAGACCTACATTCCCGGTGTGGGTTACACCGATACCTCGGTGCCTCGCGCGCTGGAAACCGCCGAGATCGCTGGCATCGTGAACGACTTCCGCACCGCCGCGCGCCACGCCATTGAGGCGGGTTTTGACGGCGTGGAAATTCACGGGGCACACGGCTATTTGATCGATGCCTTCCTGCGCGATGGCTCCAACCACCGCACCGATCAATATGGCGGCAGCATTGAAAACCGTGCGCGGTTCCTGTTGGAGGTCATGCAGGCCGTGACAGAGGAAATCGGTGCCGATCGCGTGGGCATTCGCATTTCGCCTGTGTCGCCAGTGAATGATTCCAGCGAAAGTCAGCCGCAGCCCTTGTTCGAATACGTGGTGCGCGAACTCAACAAGATCAAGCCCGTTTACATCCACGTGGTGGAAGGCGCCACCGGTGGCCCTCGCGATAACGCGCCCTTCGACTACGAGGCCCTGCGTCGCCTGTATGACGGCGTTTGGATGTTGAACAACGGCTATACCCAAGAGATGGCTGAGGCCGCGCTGAAGGACGGCCGTGGAGAGTTGGTGTCGTTTGGTCGTTTGATGATTTCGAACCCCGACTTGCCGCGCCGCTTCCGCGAAAACGCGCCTTTGGCGCCCTTGTTTGCCGATGCACCTCTGTATGGCGGCGTGGGCCCGCATGGCTACACCGACTACCCGGCTTTGGCGGCCTGACCCGCCCATTTGAACTAGCGGCTTTCCCTCTTCTGTGAGGGGCCGCGTCTGGGGTAAAACGTCGGTTTGCGATCCAGCAGGAATTTCCAGCGTTGAGCCCCTTCGTTCGTATTTGGCGCATGTGCCTGGCAGCCACCTTGATGTGGGCCACGGCACATGCCGCGCCGCCGCCGCACGACATCACGGTCGTGGCCGACGACAACTATCCCCCGTTTGTATTTCGAGACGCCAAAGGCGAGTTGGCGGGGATGACGGTTGATCTTTGGCGCCTATGGGAAAAAAAGACCGGACGTCGGGTCCACCTTCTGGCAACAGACTGGGCCAAGGCCCAAAAGCTGTTCGATTCCGGCACGGGCGACGTCATTGATACGGTGTTTCGCACCCCCGAGCGTGACCGCACCCTACGCTTTTCCCAACCCTATGAGGACGTGCCGGTTCAGATCTATGCTGATCAGGACATCGCCGGCATCAGCAACATCGACGCCCTGCAGGGGCTGCTGGTTGGGGTAAAGGCAGGCGATGCCTGTGGCGAGGTCTTGCGCGGGCAGAGCATTTTGGTCGATGGTCGCTACGACAACTACCAGGACATGGTGAATGCCGCTGCCGCAGGCCATGTGCGCGTGTTCTGCATGGATGAGCCCGCGGGCGATTACCTGATGTATCGCGCAGGGTTGGACGCGCGATTTCGGAAATCCTTTTCCGTGTACACCGGGCAGGTTCACCGAGCCTATCGGGCGAAAGATCCGGTTCAGCTGGAACAGGTCGAGGCGGGCTTCGATGCCATTTCCGATGAGGAAATGACCGAACTGCGAGATCGCTGGCTGGGCACCCGCATGAGTGCCTGGCCTTGGGCGCGCTATCTGGTCTATGTGGGCGTGGGCGGTGGCGTGCTGGTGTTGGGCATGATGACCTGGGGCATGGTCTTGCGTCGTCTGGTTCGCCAGCGCACGGCGGCTTTGCAAGACGAACGTCAGTTCCTGCGCATTCTGATCAACACCCTGCCTGATCTCGTCTGGCTCAAGGATGAGCAAGGCGTTTACCGGCTGTGCAACGCTGGCTACGAGAAGTACATGGGCTTGCCCGAGGCCCAGATTGTGGGCAAGCGCGACGAGGATTTCGTAGACACAGAACAGGCGCGCTCATTCAGGCAGGTAGACCAGCGGGTCATGGAGTCGGGACTGAGCCTGGTCGATGAGCGCCAGGTGACTTATGCCAGCGATGGCCATGTGGCCCGCGTCGAATCGATCAAAACACCCATGCGTGACGCCAAGGGACGCATCATTGGCGTACTGGGGTTGGCGCGAGACATCACGCAGCACCGCGAGAATGAAGAACGGCTGGATCGATTCAATCGCCTCTATCGGGTGTTGATGGAGGTCAACGAAGTGGCGGCTCGCAAGCTCGAGCCCCGCGACCTGTATCAGGCCGTCTGCGATGTGGTGGTGCGACACGGTGGTGTCATGCTGGCCTTCGCTGCCGAGCCGGATGCCGATCGCAAACGCCTGGTGCCCGTGTGCTGGGCGGGCGAGCAGGCCGACTATGTCGATGACCTGGTCTTGCCGCTGGATGGGGATCCGGCGCAGTGGGGCCCAACGGCCCGGGCCTTCCATTCGGCCACGCCGCAATACTGCGACGATGTGGCGGTAGACCCCGTCATGGGGCCATGGCGCGCCAAGGCCATGGCCGCAGGCTTCCAGAGCCTGGCCTGTTTGCCCTTGAAAGTGGGCGGTACGGTGCGCGCGGTGTGCAATCTCTATACCGACAAACAGGCGGTGTTCGACGAGCAAGTGCAGCAGTTGGTGCTGCGCCTGGCCGACACGGTGGGCATGGCTCTGGAAGCGCGTGAAGCCGCCTTGGCCCAGGCCAGAGCCCAAACTCGTCTGGCGCAGAGCGAAGCCCGGTTTTCACAAATGTTCCTGACCAGCCCGATTGGCATGGTGTTGTGCCGCCTGGCAGACCAGACTGTGGTGGACGTGAACGAGTCCTGGCAGCGGTTGATCGGACTGGAGCGCGATGAAATCGTGGGCCACGAAGTCGATGACCTGCGGATCTGGACGGGTGAGGCCGTTCACGAGCGACTGGAAGCCATTCAACGCCTGCGCTGGGGCGAAGACATTGACCGGCTGGAAACCACCCTGGTCACCCGGCAGGGAGAAGTGCGCGACGTGGTCTGGTCGGCCACCCGCATCAATCTGGCCGACGACGTGTTCCAGTTGGAATCGTTTGTCGACATCACCTTGCAAAAGCGGGCCACTAAGAACCTGACCTATCACAACGAGCGGCTGGAGTCGGCCGTCAGCCTGCGTACGGCCGAATTCAACAGCCTGTTCCAAGCTTTGCCCGACCAGTATTACCGGCTGGCGCTCGATGGCACGGTGATCGATCACCGCGCAGGGGTGGGCGACCCCGTGACGCGGAGCCTGATTCGCAATGGCATGAAGTTGCAGCAAGGACTGCCAGCCGATGGCGCGGAGCGCTTGACTCAGGCGCTGGCCCAGGTGCATGCCCAGGGGCAAATGGTCATTGACTATGCCTGGTCCACCGAAAAAGACACCTCACGCGAGCAGGTTTTTGAAGCCCGTTTGCTGCCCTTGGGCAACGATGAGGTCATGGCCGTGATTCGAGACGCGACCGAGCAGCGCGCCCTGGCTGCCGAGCGCGAAGCGGCGCGTGAAGAAGCCGAGCGCCTGGCGCGGGTCAAGAGCGAGTTCCTGGCCAATATGAGCCACGAAATCCGCACGCCGCTCAATGGGGTGCTGGGGCTGGCGCAACTGGGCTACCTTGAAAGCACAGGGCAGCCCACGCAGAAAACATTTGAGACCATCCTCGACTCAGGACGCTTGCTGCTGGGTGTGCTCAATGACATCCTCGATATCTCCAAGTTGGAAGCGGGGCAGGTGGCCATCGAATCGCGGCCTTTGGTGCTGGCCACCTTGCTCAACGAGGCGGTAGACATGGTGCGCAGCCGGGCCGATGACAAGGGCCTGACTCTGACGCTGGAGCTGGATCCGGATCTGCCCGTTTCCATCGACGGAGATGCGTTGCGCATCGAGCAGGTGTTGATGAACCTGCTGTCGAACGCCATCAAGTTCACCGAACAAGGCGGGGTGCGCCTGCATGCCCGGGTGGCTCCGGATTCGGTGGTCTTGCACGTGCATGACTCGGGCATTGGCATGAGCCTGCAAGAGCAAGACTTGGCATTTGCGCCGTTCAAGCAAGCCGATTCGTCGACCACGCGTCGCTATGGCGGCACGGGCCTGGGTTTGAGCATCAGCAAGCGACTGGTGGAATTGATGGGCGGGCGCATCGAGGTCAGCAGCCAGGTTGGGGTGGGCAGTTGCTTCACCGTTTACCTGCCTTTGAATGCCGCTGACTCTGGGCTGGTGGTGGCGCGCCCGCAAACCTCCCTGAAGCCCGTAGTGCATCGCGAGCGCCATGAAAGCAGCCTGAAGGGCGTGCGCGTGTTGGCGGCGGAAGACAGTGAAGTCAATCAGATCGTGCTGGGTGAGTTGCTGACCATGGAAGAGGCCGAATTCACCATGGTGCATGACGGCAGCCAGGCGGTGGATCTGGTGCAGGCCAAGGGCCCGGGGTTCTTTGATCTGGTGCTGATGGATGTGCAGATGCCGGTCATGGACGGGTATGAGGCGGCCCAGCGCATTCGCATCATCGATGCGACCCTGCCCATCATCGGTTTGACGGCGCATGCCTTTGGCGACGCGTTGGCCGCCTGTGACGCTGCTGGTATGGTTGCGCATGTGAGCAAACCTTACGATCTGCGCAAACTGGTGTCGGCCATGGTCCAGCACTTGCGGCGCCGATCTGCCTGATGAACGGTGTTCGACATGGAAGTGAAGTGGAGCAGGGGCCGCGTGGCGGCACTGGCAGCCGGTGGTTCGGTGGTGGCCGTTGTGGCCGCAGCGTACGTCTGGGGCCCGGAGTGGCTGCGTCAAACCGCCATGGCACAACTGGGCCAGGCACTGGGGCGTCGGGTCACGCTTGAGCGTGTCGAGTTCAAGCCCTTGCAATTGCGTGTGGGCCTGGATGGCCTGACCATTTATGAAGCCGATGGCCGCCAGCCTTTTGTGCAGGTGGCCCAGGCACGCGTTCAGTTGTCGTTGGCATCGTTGCGGCATCTGGCGCCGGTGGTGGAGTCGGTGTCGGTCACGGCGCCGCAGGTCCACCTGGCCAGGCTGGCGCCGCAACGCTGGAATTACAGCGACATCGTCGCCCGCATGGCCGCGCAGCCTGCCAAGCCCTCTGATGGCGAGCCCGCCAAATTTTCGGTTAACAACATTGCCCTGTCGCAGGGGGTGCTGACCTGGGACGATCGCATCAGCGGCAGCCGTCATGAGGTGCGCGACCTGGCCGTGGCGCTGCCCTTTATTTCCAATCTGCCCTATGTGGCCGAACAGTTCACCACACCGTCGTTGAGTGCTCGGGTGGATGGGGCGCCGTTCAAGCTGACGGGCAAGACACGTCCGTTCGCCGCCAGCCGCGATGCCATCCTGAATGTGGCGGTAGACGGTTTGCCTCTGGCGTCATTTCTCTCGCTGGCGCCCTTCAAGATGGCGGCCAGCCTCGACAAAGTCGACCTGGATGCCGGCTTGACTGTGACCTTTCGGCAAGACAGCAAGGGCTCCAGCTTGCATGTGCAGGGGCAGGCGGCCTTGAAAGACCTGGCCTTGCACGACGAGGAGGATGACCCGCTGGTGCAATGGCGTGCCTTGTCGGTGCGCCTTGGTGACAGTGAGCCCTTGCTCAACCGCTGGCACATTGAGCAGGTGAGCTGGGACCAGCCGCGTGTGTGGCTGGAGCGCGAACGTGATGGGCAGTTGGCTCTGGTGAAGGCGCTGACGCCGAAGCCAGCTTCAACCCACGAGGCGGTTGCGGTGGGGGCGTCGGCTGCCAGTGAGGCACCGGACTCCGGTGCGAAAGCCAGCTCTGGCACCAGCTTGCGTTTGCAACTGGCGCAGTTCCTGATTCACGATGGCGAAGTGCATTGGGTGGATGCCGCTGTGCCGGCGCGTCAAGCCCCGCGAGCGCAAGACGTGACCGACATCGAAGTGGCTGTGTCGGGCATCAGCATGGCCGGTGGGCAGTTTGGTGATCAGCCCGTGCCGGTGAAGCTGTCGGCCACGCACAACCAAAGTGGCGAACTGAGCTTGGGTGGCGATGTGCGCCTGCCGCAGCAGGCCCAGCCTTTGTCCGCGGCACTGGAGGTGGGCTTGCACGGCATTGAACTGACCGCAGCCCAACCCTATGTGGCTGACCAGTTGAACGTGGCGCTGACGCGTGGCGAGTTGTTCACCGATGGGCGTCTGGACCTGTCTTTACCGACCGGGGCCATGCCGCGCATCCGCTTTGAGGGTGACGCATCGGTGCGGGGCTTGCGCAGCGTGGACAAGACAGGGGGCGACGACTTCCTGCGTTGGAAAACCTTGGGCTTCAAGGCTTTGCAGGTTCAATATGGCGGACAAGAGAGCGGCAGTGGGAATCGCGCCAAAGCGCATCCATTGAATCTGGGTGTGGGCGAAATCTTGCTGGATGACTTCTTTGCCCGAATCATTGTCAAACCCACCGGCCGCTTGAACTTGCAAGACATTTTGCGCACGGCCGAAGCGCAGGCGGCCGCCGAGGCCAAGGCCGCCCCGTCCGCTGATCAGGCAGCCAGCCAAGCCTCTGGGGGCGCCACGGCCAATGCCAAGGCTTCTGGCCCTTCACCCCGCATTGCCATTGGTCGCATCGTGATGAAGCATGGTCGGGTGGACTTTGCCGACAACTTCATCAAGCCCAACTATGCGGCCAACCTGACCGACTTGGATGGCACCGTGTCGGCCCTGGCGTCTGACCGCAGCCAGCCGGCCGACTTGAATCTGCGTGGCCGCATCGACCACGACAGTCCCTTGTCCATCAGTGGCAAGGTCAATCCGCTGGCGCCCAAGCTGTATTTGCAATTGGCAGCCCGGGCCACCGACATCGAGTTGACCCGCCTCACGCCGTACTCGGCGAAGTACGCGGGCTACCCCATCACCAAGGGCAAGCTGTCGGTAGACCTGACGTACCTGATCGACAACGGCAAGCTCGATGCGCAGAACCAGGTGTATGTGAACCAGCTGACTTTTGGCGGCAAGGTGGACAGCCCCGATGCCGTGAAGCTGCCGATTTTGTTTGCCATTGGCTTGCTGACCAACAGCAAGGGGGAAATGGACGTGAACCTGCCTATTTCGGGCACTTTGTCGGATCCCGATTTCAGCATTGGTGGCATCGTTTGGCGCGTGGTGGTGAACTTGGTTGAAAAGGCCGTGACGGCGCCGTTCAGCCTTCTGGCATCGGCATTCGGGGGGGATGCCGCCGAGCTCGGCTATGTGGCCTTCGCGCCCGGTAGCACTGAACTGGCGCCCGAAGCCAAGACCAAGTTGGATACCTTGGTCAAGGTTTTGCTGGATCGTCCGGCCTTGAAGCTGGAAGTGGCGGGTCGTGTGGACCCCGCCACCGAGCAGGAGGGCGCCCGCCGCGCCTATGTGGCCAGCCGCATCAAAGCTCAAAAGGTGGCCGATCTGGTCAAGCAAGGGCAGGCCGCCAACAGCGAGCAGATTACCGTGTCGGTTGCGGAGTACCCGAAGTACCTGGAGAGGGCTTACCTGGCTGAGCCCTTTGACAAACCTCGCAACGCTTTGGGCATGACGAAGTCATTGCCCGTGCCTGAGATGGAGCAGATCATGCTGCAACACGCTTTGGTCGACGAGATGTGGTTCAAGTCCATCGCCGATGCGCGTGCGCTGGCAGTGAAGAAATACCTGGATGAACAAGGGCATGTGCCGGTGGACCGTCTGTTCCTGGTGGCGTCCAAGCTCAGCCCCGAGGGCATTGCCGATAAGGGGGCGCCCCAGCGGGTCGACTTCACCTTGGCCCACTGAACCACGGTTGAGCCAGTCGGGCCAGGTCATCTGGGGTGTCGATGTCTTGCAAGACACCCGCGTGGCCCACATCGACCTGCAGCGCCTCTGACCAGTTGACCACCCTCTGCGCACCTCGGTCACCTGACAGGGCTGCCAACTGTGGGAAGTAGCGTGCGGGCAGCACGCGTGGGTGGCCCATCTGTGGGGGCTGGTCCGTGGCGCTGAAGACCACAGGCACGACCGGTCGCTGTGCGCCATCTGCCTGCGTGGCTTGTGCCAGACGCTCAATGAGTTCGGTGTCAACCGCTGGCATGTCGGCCAGCCCAATGATCACGCCGGCGAATGTGGGTGCCTCTGCGCTGGCCTGAATGGCCTGGATGGCACGAATACCGCAGGCCAGTGACGAGCCCAGCCCCAGCGCCGCATCCGGGTTCACCACTTGAATGGCGCCGAACGTCTGACACAGCTCAGTGCCCAGCGCATCGTGGGGTGGCGTGACCACCCACAGCATCGGGCAAACGGGACGGTATTGGCTCAACACATGCGCCAACATGCCTTGGCCATTGGGCAGCAGCGCAGCACGCTTGTCTTGCCCGAAACGGCGCGCCTGCCCGGCCGCCAGAATCAGGCCAGCGAGCATGGCGTGGTCAAGGCGCTGGGGTGCGACGCTGGCATCCAGTCGGGGCGAGACTGGCGCCAATCGGGTGTGCCGATCAGGCTGCGAACCTGAATCAACTCGGCTGCAATCGACACCGCAATTTCAGCCGGCGTGCGCGAGCCAATGGGCAGGCCCACAGGGCCTTTCAGGTGCGCCACTTGCTGGGGTGTGACGTCAAACTCCAGC
This sequence comes from uncultured Aquabacterium sp., assembly GCA_964453105.1. Classification (GTDB taxonomy): domain Bacteria; phylum Pseudomonadota; class Gammaproteobacteria; order Burkholderiales; family Burkholderiaceae_C; genus Aquabacterium. The sequence goes on from CAYVOP010000002.1 coordinate 44,506, forward strand.
AAGCGGGCCTGGCGTTTGCGGGTGGTCAGGGTGGAGCCCAGTGCGCCCACGTAAAAGGCGGGCGATTTCAGTGCTTCCATCAAAGCCAGGTCATCCAGCTTGGGGTCGTGGGTGACGGTAATGACCGCCGTGCGCTCGTCGCAGGCAAAGCCCTGCACCGCGTCATCGGGCATGTCTTGAATCAACTTCACGTTCATGTCAGACCAACTGCCGGTGTACTCTTCACGCGGGTCGCATACGGTGATGGCATAGCCAAGAGACTGTGCGATGGGGCACAGATAGCGGCTGACCTCCGTGGCGCCAATGATCAACAGCCGATGGCGGGGGCCCAGCACCACAGCAAACCCGTGGTCGCTGTCGGAAAAATCGAGGGGCGAGGCTTGGTCCGGCGTGAGCGCCTGCCATTGCGCCTCGGCGCTGGCGTAGTTGAGTTGTTTGTGAACGCACAGCCCTTGCTGCATGGCAGCCAGGGCTTGGGTCAGTTCCTGGGGCGACCAATTTGCTTCCACGGCCAGACGCAGCGCATTGCCGCAGGGCAGTCGGTAGCGTTCGCGTTCGGCAGCATCTCGGCCATAGGTGCGCAGCGCCACGGCCGGTGCATCGGGGGCCCAAAACACGTTTTGCCGCACCTCGTGAACCAGATCGTCTTCCACGCAGCCACCCGAAACCGAGCCCACCACCAGGCCGGTTTCGCTGATGACGGCCATGGCCCCGGGCGGGCGCGGGCTGGCCCCGTAGGTGCTGAGTACCGTGACCAGCACACAGCGCAGGCCCTGCTGTTGCCACACCAAGGCCTGCTGAAGCACTTCCTGATCGTTGCTGCGCATGGCTTAGCTCAAACGAATCGGCAAGCTGCGAATGCGCTGCCGGGTCAGCACATACAGGGCGTTGGCCACAGCGGGCGCAATCGGGGGCGTGCCCGGTTCACCCACGCCACCAGGCGCCTGGGTGTTGCGCACGATGTGGGTTTCGATGTGAGGCATGTGCGCCAGCCGAACCATGTCGTAGCTGGGGAAGCTGCTTTGCTCGACGCGTCCTTGGGCCAGGGTGATTTCGCCGAACAAGGCCGCACTGAGGCCGAACACGATGGCGCTTTGAATTTGCGCTTCGACCGTGTCGGGGTTGACGACGATGCCGCAGTCAATGGCACACACCACGCGATGCACTTTGACCTGGCCCTTGTCCACCGAGACCTCGGCCACTTGGGCGCAGATCGATCCGAACGACTCGTGCAGGGCGATGCCGCGCGCCCGACCGGCGGGCAGGGCTTGGCCCCAGCCGGCCTTCTGCGCAGCCAGGTCCAGCACGGCCCGGTGCCGTGGGTGCTGCGCAATCAGTTGGCGGCGGTATTGGTAAGGGTCTTGCCCCACGGCATGGGCCAGTTCGTCTACAAAACTTTCGGTGAAGAAAGCGTTGTACGAGTGGCCCACGCTGCGCCACGAACCCACGGGGACCGGGGTTTTCGGGCGCACCTGGCGAACCGCGATGTGTTCGAAGTTGTAGGGAATGTCGAAGGCGCCTTCGATCTGGTTCTTGTCTGGTGTATCGGCTGCCGCCCAAGGCAGCAGGCGCTTGAGCGAGTCATAGCCAATCGATTGCGCCACGAGCTTGTTGGACCAAGCGGTGACGCGGCCCTCCTTGTCAAATGCGGCTTCGAACCTGGACAAGGCCGCGGGCCGGTACATGTCGTGCTGGGTGTCGTCTTCACGGCTCCACAGCAGCTTCACGGCCTGGCCATCCAGAGCCTTCGCAATTTCCACTGCCTGTTCAACCATGTCGATTTCCAGCCGGCGGCCAAAGCCCCCACCCAGCAGGGGCACGTGCAAGGTCACCTGATCCAGGTCTACATCGGCGATTTGGGCGGCCTTCCACTTGGCCAGCGAAGGCGACTGGGTAGACACCCAAACCTCGACCTGCTTGCCCTTCACGCGGGCCACGCAGTTGATGGGCTCCATCGCGGCGTGGGCCAGGTAGGGGGCCCAGTAGGTGGCTTCCAAACGCTTGGGGGCTGCCTCAATGGTGCTGGATGCGTTGCCCTTGTTGACAAAGCCAAAGCCCGATCGATCTTGCAGTTCTTGTTCAAACTGCTTGCGAATGTCGGCTGAGCTGAGCTGATCGTGCTCGGTGGCGGTGTATTCGATCTTGACCTGAGCCAGAGCCTGGCGGGCGCGCCACCAGCTGTTGGCCACCACGGCCACGCCATCGCGAATCTGCATCACCTTGAGCACGCCGCGCATGCTGCTGGCGGCGCTGGCGTCGAACGATTTCACACTGGCGCCGAACACCGGGGGCTGCGCCAGCGCGGCATACACCATGCCTTCCACTTTGACGTCGATGCCGAACTGGGCCTGCCCATTGGTCTTGGCCGGGATGTCGAGCCGACGCACGGGCTTGCCGATGAGCTTGTAATTCGTCGGGTCTTTGAAAGGAACGTCGTCGGGCACGGGCAGCTTGGCTGCAGCTTCTGCCAGTTCGGCATAGCGCAAGGCTCGGCCGCTTGCCGTGTGCGTGACGCGACCGTTGTCGGCCACGCAGGTTTGCGGTTTGACCTGCCATTGGTTGGCGGCCGCCTGAATCAGCATGGCGCGGGCGGTGGCGCCTGCCAGGCGCAAAGGTTCCCACGCATCGCGGATGCTGCTGGAGCCGCCAGTGACCTGCAGCGACAGAGCGTAGCCCAGCCGTTGCACGGTGGAGCGGGCCACACGGGCCACCCAGCTGTCGTCGTCTACGCCAAAGGGAATGACATTGAGCAGCAGCGCCGTGTTGGCGTAGATGCGCGCCACGGGTGCTTGCTCGACGCTCACGTCTTCCCAGCGGGCATCCAGTTCTTCGACCAGCAGCATGGGCAGCGAGGTCATGACCCCTTGGCCCATTTCAGAACGCGGCACGGCCACGGTAATGCGCCCATCCGGGCCAATCTTCACCCAACCGTTCAGCGCCACTTCGCCCTGTGCGGCGGGGAATTCGGTGGGGGAGCCCAGGCGGTTGGCCGGGGTGGGGGCAGCGCAGCCCACCAGCAGGCCACCGCCCACGGCGGTGCCGGCGATCAGGAACTGGCGGCGCGACAGAGCCGGCTTGATGAGGTCGCTCATGCTCGACCTCCTTGACTGGAACCTTGCCCGGCCGCTTCATGAATGGCCGCACGCACGCGCTGGTAAGTGCCGCAGCGGCAGATGTTGGTCATGGCGTCGTCGATGTCGGCGTCAGAAGGCTTGGGGTTGCGGCGCAGCAGATCGGTCGCGGCCATCAGCATGCCAGACTGGCAGTAGCCGCATTGCGGCACCTGATGGGTGACCCAGGCGGCTTGCAGGCGTTGCAGGATCGGGTCGTCTTTCGACTCGATGGTTTGCACGCTGCGACCAGCCACGGCGACCACGGGCATCACGCAGGAACGTGTGGCCACGCCATCGATGTGGACGGTGCAGGCCCCGCAGGCCGCAATGCCGCAGCCGAATTTGGTGCCAGTCATGCCGAGTTCGTCGCGCAGTGCCCACAGCAGGGGCATGTCGTCTTCGACATCAAGTTGGACGGCCTTGCCGTTGACGGTGAAGGTATGCATGGTGTACATCGTACACCTTTTGTTTTGTGTCAGTCAAGCGGGTAACATCGCAGCATGTCCTACCCCAAGAAGACCAGCCGAGAAACCATTCTGGAAGCCGCGATCGGCCTGATCGAGGCGCAGGGGCTGGATCAGTTGTCCATGCGCGCCTTGGCGGCGCAGTTGGGGGTGACGCCCAATGCCCTGTATCGCTATTTCGCCAGCAAGGCCGAGTTGGAGGTGGCGGTGGCCGATGAGGCGGGGCGTGTTCTGTTGGCAGACATGCAGAAAGCGGTGGGCCTCAAAGTGGGGCTGGATGCGATCCGGGCCGTGGCTCGCACCTATCTGAAGTTCGCGCGCAAGCAGCCTGCCTTGTACGCCTTGAAAATGCGCTACTGCAAGGACGAAAACGAAGAGCCCGACAGCCACAAGCAGTTGTGGGCGGCCATGCTGGCCTTGGTCGATGGCCTGCAAGGGCCGTGGCAGGCAGAAGACCTGGCCATGAACCTGTGGGCGTATCTGCATGGGTTGGTGGAACTGGACCGTGCTGAACTGCTGGGTGAGCGCAAGCCCGAATCCATCATCGACATTGGGCTGGACCTGTTCCTGGCCGGGCTGATGACCACACAAGGCCAATGAAGGTCGCCCGACCTGATTCAGCTTGGCTCTACTGCCAGCCGTAGCGACGGATGTAGAACGTTTTCATGCCTTGTGCCAGCAGCACGTAGGCCAGCAGCACAGCCCCCAGGAATGGGAAATAGCTTGCCGGCAATGGGGTGAGCTTGAAGGCGCCGGCCCAGGGGCCTTGGGTCAAAGCCAATCCGATCAGGGACATCAGGCCGGTCATCGTGATCAGCACGGCCGAGGCATGGCTTTGCACAAATGGCAGGCGCCTGGTGCGCACCACATGCACCACCAGCATCTGGGTCATCAACCCCACCAGGAACCAGCCCGACTGGAACAGCGTCTGCAATTCGGGCCGGTTCGCGTGCAGCCCCCACCACATGAAGACAAAGGTGCTGAGGTCGAATACCGAACTGATGGGGCCGAAGTGCAGCATGAAGCGACTCAGGTCTTGTGGATTCCAGCGCTGGGGTTGGGCGAGTTGCTCGGGGTCGACGTGGTCAAAGGGGATGCCGATCTGTGCGATGTCATAGAGCAGGTTCTGGATCAGCAGGTGCATGGGCAGCATGGGCAGGAAGGGCAGCAGCGCACTGGCCACCAGCACCGACAGTACGTTGCCAAAGTTGGAGCTGGCTGTGAGCTTGATGTACTTGAGCATGTTGGCGAAGGTGCGCCGCCCTTGCTCCACGCCGGTGCTCAAGACAGTCAAGCTCTTTTCCAGCAAGATGATGTCGGCGGCTTCCTTGGCAATGTCCACGGCCGTGTCCACCGAGATGCCGATGTCGGCTGCCCGCAGGGCCGGGGCGTCGTTGATGCCATCGCCCATGAAGCCCACCACGTTGCCGCCAGCGCGCAACTGGCGAACCAGGCGTTCCTTGTGCTGCGGGGTGAGCTTGGCAAACACATTATGGGTTTGCAGCGCTTCGCCGAGGGCAGCGTCGCTCAGGTCTTCCAGCGCATCTCCCAGCAGCAGGCCGTGGATGGGCAGTCCCACGTCATGGCACACCTTGCGGGTCACCCATTCGTTGTCACCCGTCAGCACCATGACTCGCACGCCTTGCTGATGCAGCGCTTGCAAAGCGGCCGCCGTGGTTTCTTTGGGTGGGTCGAGAAAAGCCACATAGCCCATCAGCGTCAAGTCGCTCTCGTCGGCCACGCTGTAGCGTTGCTGATCGGTGCTTTGCTCCTTGATGGCCACAGCCACCACGCGTAGCCCTTCCTGGTTCAGATCCAGGGTGATGTGTTGAATCTCGGTCAGCAGGTCGGGAGTCAAGGGCTGGTCGAGGCCATCGCGACGCACATGGGTGCAGGCCCGCATGACCTCTTCCAATGCGCCCTTGCAGATCAGCATGTGGCGGCGGTCGTGCTCGATCACGATGACCGACATGCGGCGACGTTGAAAATCAAACGGCACTTCATCCACCTTGGCATAGGCGGTGGCCACTTCCAGATCGTGGTGCAGTTGCACTTGTTCCAGCACGGCCACGTCGAGCATGTTCTTCAGGCCGGTCTGGTAGTAGCTGTTGAGGTAGGCCAGCTCCAGTACATCGCGTGAGGTATGGCCCCAGGCATCGGTGTGGCGTGCCAGGGCAATCTTGTCCTGGGTGAGGGTGCCAGTCTTGTCGGTGCACAGCACATTCATGGCCCCGAAGTTCTGAATGGCGTCCAGCTGTTTGACCACCACTTTTTGCCCGGCCAGCTTCACGGCGCCTTTGGCCAGAGTGGAGGTCACGATCATGGGCAGCATTTCAGGCGTCAGCCCCACAGCAATCGACAGGGCAAACAAGCCAGCTTCCAGCCAATTGCCTTTGGTGACGCCATTGAGCAGGAAGACCAATGGCACCATCACGAACATGAAGCGAATCAGCAGCCAGGCCACCTGATTCACGCCGGCTTGAAATTGGGTGAGGGGGCGCTGCGCACTGTTGAGCCGTTCAGCCAGGGCCCCGAAATAGCTGCGTGCGCCCGTGGCCACCACCACGGCGGTGGCGGTGCCCGAGACCACATTGGTGCCCATGAAGACGATGTTGTCGAGGTCCAGTGGATTGCTCAGGTGGGCATCGGCATCGTGCGCAAACTTTTCTACCGGCAATGACTCGCCCGTCATGGCCGACTGGGCTACGAACAGGTCTTTGGCTTGCAAGATGCGGCAGTCGGCCGGGATCATGTCGCCCGCCGACAGGGCAATGACGTCGCCCGGCACGAGGTCGCGTACGGCGATGTCGCTGGGGGCCTGACCCGGGCGCACAACGGTGGCTCGGTTGCTGACCAGGGCTTTGAGCTGATCAGCTGCGTGGTGTGATCGGCGTTCCTGCACGAAGCGCAAGGACACGGACAAAGTGACCATGCTGCCGATGACCACGGTGGCTCGCAGGTCGCCAGTGAGCCAGGAGATCAAGGCCAGCAGGCTGAGCAATAGATCAAATGGGGTGCGATAGCAATGCCACAGTAGCTGCCACCAGGGCAGAGGGCCTTCTTGCTCGATTTCGTTGGGGCCGACACACTTGCGCAGTCGGTGTGCCGCCTCCAGGGGCAGCCCGTGTTCGCCGCTGTGCAAGCGGCCCAGCAAAGCCGCGGGAGGGCTGATGGCCGCTTGGCGCAAAGTCTGGGCCTGGTCGGCTGGCACCGCGCGTTCGTGCGGTGAGCCCCCCAAAGTTTCGAGCATCGACCGGCGGTGGTAATGCCGATGGATGGCGCGGCTTCGCAGGAAGCGCGCGAAAAAGGCATGCAGCGGGTGTCGGTGCGAGCGGGCCATGAGCGCATCTTAGCCCTGCTGCCTGGCTCGGTCGTGACCGGTGGATGACGGACGAGTCAATCCCGCTTGGGGTAGCCGGTGATCGACTGGATTTCGCTGTACAGCGGCGCCAGGCGCTCGTACATGTGCTTGTAGACGCGGCTGTAGAGTTGGTCGTACAAGCCGGCATGCGCGGCAATGGGCTCGAAGACCCGATCCACACGGGTCATGGCGCGAATGGCGGCGTCGAAATCGCCGTACAGGCCCAGCCCCACGGCGGTGTCGATGGCGGCGCCCAGGCCGGAGGTTTCGTAGGTGTGCGGGCGGCAGGCGGGCAGGTTGAAAATGTCGGCAGTCAGTTGCATGGCCGCGTCCGACTGTGAGCCGCCGCCCGATACGCGCAACTCCTTCATGGGCGTGCGGGTTTTCTTTTCGATGCGTTCGCGGCCATCACGCAGGGCATAGGCCAGGCCTTCCAGAATGGCACGGTACAAGTGGGCCCGCGTGTGGATGTCGCCAAATCCGACGATGGCGCCTTTCGCATCGGGGCCAGGGTGGCGAATGCCGGGGGACCAGTAGGGCTGCAGCATCAGGCCCATGGAGCCCGGCGGTACCGTGGCCACCATTTCATCAAACAGGGCTTCGGGCAGGATGCCGGTTTGTTCGGCCGCCAGCATTTCGTTGTGGCCGAACTGCTCCTTGAACCAGCGCACCATCCAGTAGCCCCGGAAGATCTGCACCTCACAGCTGAAATGCTGGGGCAGGGCGGCGGGGTAGGGGGGCACCAGGGGCAAGGCTTCCAGGTACTTGCTGGAGTTGATGTTGATGGTGGCCGTGGTGCCATACGACAGACCGCCCACCTCCGGGCCCAGGCAGCCCGATCCCAGCACCTCGCACGCCTTGTCGGCTGCAGCGGCCATGACGGGCAAGCCCTCGGGAATGCCGGTGGCTTCGGCTGCTTGCCGGGTGATTTGGCCCAACTGACTGCCCACGGGGTAGAGCTCGGGCAGGTGGCGAGGCTCCATGGCCATGGCTTGCCATTTCCAGTCCCAGCCAGCAGCCCATTTTTGCCGCTTGAAGTCAAAGGGGATGTAGCCCACCTGCGAGCCGATCGAGTCCACAAAGCGACCGGTGAGCCGGTGGTTCAACAAGCCTGACAAGAGCAGGAACTTATGCGTTTTTTGCCATATGTCGGGGCGGAATTCGGCCAGCCAGTTGGCATCGGCTTCGCGCTGAAAGTATTCGATGGTGTCGGTGGCGCCGACCGCTCGGAATGCCGCTCGCCAAGGGGCGCTGATCTTGGGCAAGCGGGTGGCATTGCGCTGGTCCAGCCAGATGATGGCAGGGTAAAGCGCTTCGCCTTGCGCGTCCACGGGCATGATGGTGCCGCGCTGTGTGGTCACCGACACGCCGCGCAGCGCAGGCTTGCGTGCGCCGTGGGTTTGCCACAGACCTTGGCAGGCTTGCGCCGTGGCTTGCCAGAAGCCATTGACATCGTGTTCGAGCCAGCCCGGTTGAGGAACTTGGTAGTCGTCAAACCGCACTTGCGACTTGGCCACCACATTGCCCTTGAGGTCGAACAAGATGGCTCGCACGCTCTGGGTGCCGCAGTCGATGGACAGCAGCAGGTCGTCCGGTTGGCGTGTCATGGCGCGTCCTTTTTCATCGAGGCAGGCAGGCCGTAGCAGCGCGCAATCAGGGCCCCGTAGCGCAGGCGTTCCTGTTCCCATCGGGCATCATCCCAGCCCAGTGCAGTTTGCATGAGAGGGCGAATTTGCGGGAGCAGGGCTTGGCCGCCGTGGGGCAGAACCAGACCCAGGCGAGTGCGGCGCAAGAGCAAGTCATCCAAATGATGGACGGCTTCGTGCTGCGCAATCCAGCGCAGTTCGGCCCACCAGATGCGGGTGCCCGCAATGGGCTGGCATTCGCTTGGCATGGCCGAGGCGAGCAAGGCATTGGCTTGATCGCCGTAGCGACCGATCAGGCGCGCTTGTTCGGTGGCATCGAGTTTCAGTAGGTCCGGGCCCACGGTGGGGGTCGACAAGATGCGTTCGTCCTGCCAGTTCAGCTTCAGGGTGGCATGGGCGCGAGCGGCGTGCCGCAGGGTGTCGAGCGCGATGGCGCGAAAGGTGGTGAGCTTGCCACCCGTCACGGTGATCAGGCCCTGCTCGTTGAGCACGATGTGATCGCGTGTTTCTTTGGAAGGATCGGCCGCGCCGCTGGACACCACCGGCCGCACGCCAGCGTAGGTGGACACGATGTCGTGCGCTTGAATGCCCAGGTGTGGGAAGGTGTGTTGCACGGCTTCCAACAGGTAGGTCACCTCGCCTTCGGTGATGCCGGGTTCCTCATTCAGGTCATGCGGGTGGTCGATGTCGGTGGTGCCAACCAGGGCCATGCCTTCCCACGGGTAGGCAAATACCGGGCGACCATCACGCGGATGAAACAGGCTGACCGACTGTGCCACGGGCAGACGCCACAGGGGCAACAGCAGGTGGCTGCCGCGCAGGGGGCGCAGCTTCGGGGGCTGGCCCATTCGCTGGCGCAGCCCATCGGCCCAGGCCCCAGTGGCGTTGATGACGCAGGTGGCGGCCTGGCTTCGCGTGCGGCCCTCTTCGGTTCGCAGGTGCGCTCCGCAGACACGGCCTTGTTCCACCATCAAGCTGTCGACCGTGGTGTAGTTGTGGACTTGGGCGCCGTGTTGGCGGGCTTCCTGCAGCACGCGCCAGACCAGGCGGGCATCGTCGGTTTTGGCATCCAGGTAGCCTGAGCCGCTGATCAAGCCTCGGGCATCGGTGTGGGGCGCCAGTTGCTGGTAGCCACTGGCATCGACGGCATGGCGGTGGCGTTCGCCACCCAGCAGGTCGTACACCGCCAGGCCCAGGCGCATCAGCGTCTGACCGGGTGAGCGGCCTGCGTAGTGGCCCATCAGGAAGCGTTGCGGCTCGACCAGTCCGGGCGCATCGCGCAGAAGTTGGCGGCGTTCCAGTACCGATTCACGGGTCAGCCCGATGGCGCCTTCGCGCAAATAGCGCAGCCCACCGTGGACCAGTTTGGACGAGCGCGAAGAGGTGCCCCAGGCAAAGTCGCGTTGCTCGACCAGTTGAACCCGTGCGCCACGTCGTGCGGCTTCCAGCGCAATGCCCGCGCCAGTGATCCCGCCTCCGATGACGAGGATGTCGACGGGCGAGTTCATGAGATGTCGCCCAGCAAATTGCCTGGCGCCATCACGCCCTTCTGGTCCCACTCACGAATCACGGCGCCAATGGCCGCGAGATTGGCGGGGCCCTTTTCACGCTGGAACCAGGGGGCGTGGTCTTTGCCCACGCCGTGCTGATGGGTGATGGTGCCGCCGTGGTCTGCAATGGCATTGCCCACCGATTGCTTGAGCGACTGCCAGCGCGCCAGGGCGCTGTCGTAGTCGGGGCCAATGCGGTAGACAAAGGTGCTGTACACGCTGGAGCCCTGTGCGTACACATGCGACAGGTGGGTGTAGCAATGGGTTTTCTCGCCATGGCGAGCCAAGGCCTGTCGCCCGGCTTCTTCCATGGCTTCCATCATGGGGGTGACACGGGGCCAGTCGCAAGCGGTTTCCATGGTGTCGACGGCATAGCCGGCTTCCCACAAGCTGTTGCGCAGGTAAACGTTTTGGAAGCGCTTGGCTGCCCACTTCTGGCCCAGCACCGTGCCGGTGGACACGCCGCCATGCGCGCCAATGATGGCAAAGCCAAGTTGGCGCATGGCGCGTACCTGCGCCCGGCTGCCAGTCAGGCCCATCATCATCAGGCATTTGCCTTCGCCCACGCCGCGCAGAGCCAGGTAACGTTCCAGCCAGCCAATGGCGCGTGCATGGCCGGCCATGCGCAAGGTGGTGAAAGTTTCGACCGCGTTCGACACCCGCAGCATCGACAAACCCAGTTTGGCCTGAGCCAGTTCGCGCACTGCAGTCTGGGCCGCTTCCCACGAGGGGAAAAACACGCCCACAAAGTCTTCCCGCTCGGGCAGACGGGTGACACGCACCTTGGCTTCGGTCAGCACGCCCATGCGGCCTTCCGAGCCCATGATCCATTCGCGCATGTCGGGGCCAGCAGCCGAAGCGGGGAAGGTGGGCAACACCACGGTGGTGTCGGGCGTGACCAGGGTGCCGCCGGCAAACATGGCCTCAATTCGGCCATAACGGGCGGATTGCTGGCCCGAAGAGCGGGTCACGATCCAGCCGCCCAGCGTAGACAGTTCGAAACTCTGTGGAAAGTGCCCCAGGGTGAAGCCGTGGGCGCGCAGTTGGGCTTCCAGATCAGGGCCGGCCACGCCAGCTTCGAAGGTGGCAATTTGAGAAACCGGATCCAGACTGACCAGTCGCATCATGCGCGTGAGGTTCAGGGTCAGAACGGGCTTGTCTCCCACCGGTGTCAGGTGTCCGGCCACACTGGTGGCGCCCCCGCAAGGCAGCACATGCACGCCATGCTGTTTGGCCCAGGCCAGCAGGGCTTGAACGTCTTGTGTGGTTTCGGGGTGGGCCACGCCATCGGTGACCCGACCGATCTGGCCGAATCGCAGGCGCAGCCAATCCCAGGCGGATTGGCCAAAGCTGGCGCTCAGGCGGGCCGCGTCGCTGGTGTCGATCAGAGGATGGGCTGCCAGGCGCGAGGGCTGGCGCGCCACTTGGGCCAGGGCTTGATCCCAGCTGGCATCGCTGGGGGCCGTGGCGGTCCCGATGGCTTCCTGCAAAAAGGACAGGGCTTCGGGTTTGAGTGCTTCGGTGTTGTGGGTGTCGCCCCAGCCGTTCCAGCGTCGCATGATGGCAGTGCTCTCGTTGTGTTCGTCAGTGCGCGCATCTTGCCGATTTCAGTCGGCTGATGATTGACAAATGACGACAGGGTGCGAGCGCCTGCCAAAGCGCGAATTTCAGATGCCGATCTTGCCCAGTCCGTCCATCAGGTCGCGCAAGGTGGCTTCCAGGTAGGGATGTTGTGCGGCAAATTTGGCGGAGACGTCGCGAGCGCGGTCTTCGAGGCTTCCCTCATCGGCAGGGGCTGTGGCAGGCTGCTCCAAAGCGCGATGAATGTCTTGCGCCAGGGTTTGCAAAATGGCACGCAGTTCGGGATCTGGGCTACCCCCAGCTTCCAGATCGGTGTGCAGTTGTTCTAGGGTTTGCTTGATTTTCTGGTTGTCCATAGCGGGCCTCTTTGTTTAGGGAAATTGTAGGTCTGAGGGCGCTGTTGTGGCGAGTTTCGTCTGGAGGTCATCCATCATGGGCTCTGTTTCTGCCATTGCCATGTCTGGCGTCAATGCGGCGTCGATGCGTATGGGGGCTGCGGCCCACAACATCGCCAATACCGAGACTGCCAACTTCCGGCGCCAACAGGTGTCGCAGGCGGCCGAGGCCGCGCTCGGCGGGGTCACGGTGACCCTGAGCCAGTCTTCGGCCGAAGGCGATGCCTTGGCCAACGACATGGTGGCCCACAAGATGGCGAGCTATCAATACCTGGCCAACCTGCGGGTCATCCGTACCCAGGATCGCATGATGGGTTCCTTGCTCGACATGCAGGCCTGATTACACTGCCCCCAATTGGGATGCTGGATGCATTTGGGGGCGTGGTGTGATTGGGTTGAACGTTGAATGGAGCAAGCGAACGAGGCGGGCTGTGCAGGCTATGGCCGTGTGGTCGGCGGGAGCAATCCGTGTAGTGCGAGCCCTGGCCCTTGGTTTGGCGCCTAGCTTGGTGCTTGGCTTCATGCCTGGCGCCGAGGCTCGCGCCGCCAGCGAAGGAGCCGCCACCGTGTTCCTGGAGGAGATGACGTCGCCCGAGTTGCGCGACCGCATTGCTGCCGGGGCCACGGTGGCTTTGGTGCCCATTGGCGGCACCGAACAGAACGGTCCCCACATGGTGCTGGGCAAGCACAATGCGCGTGCGCATGTGCTGGCTGGGCGCATTGCGCGCCGTCTGGGCCATGCGGTGGTGGCGCCAGTGATCAGCTATGTTCCCGAAGGGGCGGTGTCCCCCCCTCAGGCACACATGCGTTTCACGGGCACCTTGAGCGTGCCGGAACCGGCTTTCGAAGCTTTGCTGGAAGGCGCTGCGCGCAGCTTGGTGCAGCATGGGTTTCGCACCGTGGTTTTCCTGGGGGACCATGGTGGTTATCAAAAGTGCGAAGAGCGAGTCGCGGCCCGTTTGAATCGGCCTTCAGCCGGTTTGTCTGGCGCTCGCGTGCTGGCCTTGCGCGAGTATTACGAGGTGACCCAGACGCGCTACGTGGCCGACTTGAAGGCGGCCGGGTTCTCGCAAGCCGACATTGGCACCCATGCCGGTCTGGCCGATACCGCACTGACCCTGGCCCTTGATCCGACCTTGGTTCGGGTGCCAATGTTGTCGGCAAGCCGCAAATGGACCCCGTCAGATGGGGTGTATGGCAACCCCACACGCGCCACCGCTGATCTTGGGCAGATCGGGGTGCAGCAGATTGTGGAATCATCCGTTCAGGCCATCCGTGCGGCCGAAGCCGTGCGTTGAAGCTTTCTGATTCCGAACCGATATCTTGATCATGAAACCGACTGTTCGTCTGCTGGGGGGAGCCGCTGCGGTGGCCGTGGTGGCTTTGGCGTGGCCGCGACTGGGCTTGTATGCCGCTGCGCCCGGTACGCCGGTGGCGGCTGGGTCATCGGCTACAGCGGTGTCGACCGTGCCGGGCATGCCCCCGGTGGTGGATGCTCGCAACCTGTACAGCGAAACGGCCCCTGGCAAGGTCTCTCCGGCGTTGAAGGGCGATCTGGCTCGCATTTATGTGCCCAACTTGCGCTCTGACGACGTTTCGGTCATTGATCCCGAAACCCTGAAGGTGGTGGATCGTTTCAAGGTGGGTGACTCGCCGCAGCACATCGTGCCGTCGTGGGACCTGCGTACCTTGTGGGTGGCCAACAATGCCGAACGCAAGAAGACCGGCAGCCTGACCCCGATTGATCCGCGCACCGGCAAGCCTGGGGCGGCGGTGGATGTGGATGATCCCTACAACCTGTATTTCACACCGGATGGCAAGTCGGCCATTGTGGTGGCGGAGGCGCGTCATCGCCTGGATTTCCGCGACCCCAAGACCATGGTCATGCAGTACTCGATTGACGTGCCGCAATGCGGCGGCATCAACCATGCTGACTTTTCCATGGATGGGCGCTATGCCATCTTCACCTGCGAATTCCAGGGCAGTCTGGCCAAGATCGATTTGGTGAACCGCAGCGTGTTGGGCTACCTGACCTTGCAAATGCCCAAGACCCGCTTCAAAGATGTGCCCGTGATTGGCGGTCCCGATGTTTCCGAGATCTGTACCTCGCGCAAGGGCATGCCGCAAGACATTCGCGTCTCACCCAATGGCAAGCGCTTTTTCGTGGCTGACATGGAAGCCGACGGTGTGCATGTGGTCGATGGCGAAACCTTCCAGGAAATCGGTTTCATTCCCACCGGTGTGGCTGCGCATGGCTTGTACCCTAGCCGTGACGGCAGGAGCCTGTATGTGGCCAATCGTGGCTCGCACAAAATTCATGGCCCCAAAAAGGGCAAGGGTAGCGTGTCGGTGATCGACTTCGCCTCCGAAAAGGTGGTGTCGCAGTGGCCCATTCCCGGTGGCGGCAGCCCCGACATGGGCAACATCAGCGCCGACGGGCGCTGGCTATGGCTGGCCGGTCGTTTTGACGATGTGGTCTATCGCATTGACACCTCCAGCGGCGACATGCGCAAGATCAAGGTCGGCATGGAGCCGCATGGCTTGGTGGTGTGGCCCTTGCCCGGACGCTACTCCTTGGGGCACACAGGCAATCTGCGCTGAGTCATGGTCCCATTGCCGGTGTGGCTGGGCTGGTTAGATAGCGCAGCACCACCGTGCTGATTTCCTCTTCGATGGCCTGAGGGCTCACCCCAAGCGGGTCTGGCGTCAGGGTGGCGTGGATGAGCGCGTCGACCAACCTCACCAGCACCAGGCTGGCCACGCTGACATCCCCCACGGTCAATTGAGTTTGGTGATGGGCCAGGTAGGCCTGTAGTTTCAGGCGCAGCGTGGTTTCCCATTCGGTGGGCACGGCCTGTTGTGTTTGCCGTGGCACTTCCTGCTCCAGTACCTGATGCAAGCGTGGCTGCAGGCGATGGGCCGCCCCCACGGCGCCCACCAGGGTCCGAATGGCTTGGGGCAAGGTTTGGCTCAAGGCCTGCTCGGTCAGCTCGTTGACGAGCGACTGCATGTCTTGGGCGTGTCTTTGCCTCAAAGCCGACAGCAGTGCCTGTTTGTTGGGGAAGTACTGGTACAGCGAGCCAATGCTGACGCCCGCCCGTTCTGCCACCCGGTTGGTGTTCAGGTGTTCGTAGCCTTCGGTGACCAGAATGTGAGCCGTGGCTTCCAAAATGGCGCTGACCGTGGCCACCGATCGCCCTTGACTCGGCTGTTTGCGGGGGCGAGTTGACTTGCGTGCCGGTGCGGGGGCGGTCATAGGCAAATGCGAGTTGAGAAAGCTGAGCTTTTGCTCACAATATCAGGCGTTCCCTCCTTTTGGCAAGGTCACCAGGAAATCGCTGATGGATACCTCCGGACAATGGCGCCCGTTTCATGAACTGATGCCCCCTGATCGCCCCCCTTCGGTCTGGGCACTGGGGCTGACCTTTGCCGACCATGTGCGTGAAACGGGTGAGCGGGCAGGTGCTGCGGTGGTGTTTGCAAAGCCCTGCCGACCTGAACCGGGCGCCACGCACATCACCATGCCTTCTTCGTCAGCGCTACGGCAGTGCCTGCAGCAAGTCGAAGGGGGGGATGTATACGGCGAGGCCCTCTGCCACGCCGGGGCCTTGTTGGACTATGAAGTCGAGGTGGGCATGGTGTTGCTGGCCGATTGGCATCCTTCCGATTCACACAGCCCTCGCTGGGGTTTTGTGTTGGTCAACGATGTGACTGCACGCAGTGTGCAGATGGCCGGGTTGGGGGCGCGTGACCCGTTGCGCCACTGGTCTGCCGCCAAGGGCTTTCCGGGCTTTCTGCCTGCGGCTTCGTCCGTTTGGTGCCCAGATGCCAACGACCTGTCGGCATGGCCCCAAGTGACCTTGAGCACCCGGGTGAATGGCGAATTGCGTCAGCGCGCCCCCTTGTCTGACTTGTTGTATTCGCCCTTGCAGCTGTTGACCTTGGCTGCCCAGTGCGCGCCCGATGGGTGGCTGCGTCAGGGCGACGTGGTGTTGGCTGGCACCCCTGCCGGCATTGCCTTGCAGGTGTCGCCCTGGAAGCGGCGTTTGGTGCAGTGCTTGCCCAGGCGTCTGGCCATTGCGCTGGCTTGGCGAGCGCAAAGCGCATCACCCCGGTTTTTGAAAGTGAATGACCGCATTGACATGCAAGCCGACTGGCTGGGGAGCCTGTCGCTGACGGTGAAAGGCGCCGCATGAACATCCTGATGCCTTTGCCCGCGCATGATTACGACCCCACTGAAGCGGCGGTGGCCTGGCAGGTGCTGACCCAGGCTGGGCACACCGTGTGCTTCACCACACCGAATGGCTTGCCTGCTCAGGCCGACCCGTTGATGTTGAGCGGCGAGGGGCTGGACCCCTGGGGTTGGGTGCCGGGTTTGAGAAAGATGAAGGTGCTGGGGCTGCTGTTGCGGGCGCAGCATGCAGCTAGGCAGGCCCATGCGGTCATGGTTCAGTCCCCCCACTTTGGCCAACCCCTGACCTACGAGCAAGCGGCCGAACAGCATCGGCTCACCCCGTTTGATGGGCTGGTTTTGCCGGGGGGGCATGCCAAGGGCATGCGCCCCTATCTGGAAAGCACGGTGCTGCAAGCCTTGGTGGCGAGCTTCTTCGATGCGCGCGACGAACACGGACAACACCGGCCCGTTGCGGCGGTATGCCATGGTGTGTTGCTGGCGGCGCGGGCGCGCTCGGTGCTGACCGGGCGCTCGGTGCTGCACGGACGTCGGACCACGGCCCTGACTTGGCGGCTGGAAAAATCCGCCTGGGACTTGACCCGTTGGTGGGCGCGCTTCTGGGACCCCCTCTACTACCGAACTTATGCCGAAGGGCCGGGCGAACCATCAGGCTATTGGAGCGTCGAGGCTGAGGTCAAACGGGCCCTGGCGGCCGATGGCGATTTTGCGGATGTGCCCCGTGAGGCCCCTTATCACTGGCGCAAGACGGCTGGCCTGTTTCGCGATACCGACCACGATGACCGTGCCGCCTGGGTGGTGCGTGATGGCCGATACTTGTCTGCCCGATGGCCGGGCGATGTGCATACCTGGGCACATCGCTTTGTCAGCCTGTTGGCCGAGTCAAACCCTTGAGGCGCTTGCATGAGTTCATTGGATCGTTGCCACAACATCGACAGTCTGCGCCGGGCTGCGCAACGCTATTTGCCCCGCCTGGTGTGGGACTACATTGAAGGGGGCGTGGAGGACGAAACCTGCTTGTTGCGCAACCGTCAGGCGTTTGACGACGTGACGCTGACGCCCCGGTATCTGGTCGATGTGTCTGCTCTGACCTTGTCTCGTTCTCTGTGGGGGCAGACTTGGTCGATGCCTTTGGGTATGGCCCCAACGGGCCTGGCCGGTTTTGCGCGCCATGGTGCCGATTTGATGTTGGCTCGGGCTGCGCAACGAATGGGTGTGCCGTTTGTGCTGTCGGGTGCTGGCACCGCATCGATCGAAGCGGCAGCCAAGGCTGCGCCTGATCAAACCTGGTTTCAGTTGTACGTGTCGCGCGAGCAACGCATCACCGACGATTTGGTGCGGCGTGCTGCGGCCGCAGGGTTGCGGCATTTGGTGGTCACGGTGGATGTGCCCGTTCACAGCAATCGCGAGCGAGATGCGCGCAATGGGTTTGTGCCCCCCGTCAAGCCCACCCTGTCGGCCATTGCCGATGCCTTGTGCCACCCAGCGTGGCTCGCACGCTTTGCCAAGCAGGGCTTGCCACGTTTTGAGAGCTGGGCGGCGTATGCAGGCGAGGGTGCCTCAGCAAGGCAAATTGCCGATCTGTTTACCTCTCAGATTCCATTTACGCAAACCTGGCGCGATCTGGCGCGTCTGCGCGAACTCTGGCCGGGCAAGCTCATCGTCAAAGGCATCTTGCATGAAGACGATGCTCGCCGCGCGGTGGAAGTGGGGGCCGATGCCGTTTGGGTGTCAAACCACGGCGGCAGGGTGCTGGACAGCGCACCAGCGGCCTTGATGTGCTTGCCTGCGATTCGTCAGGCTTTGGGTGACCAGGCTGTGTTGATGGTGGATGGCGGAGTGCGCCGGGGTAGTGACGTGATCAAGGCCTTGTCCTTGGGGGCAGACTTTGTGTTTGCCGGGCGGCCCATGATGTATGGCGTGGCCGCTGGAGGCCAGGCAGGCGTGGAGCGCGCCTTGGCCATTTTTCAGCGAGAACTGTCGCTGGGTGTAGCGCAGTTGGGTGGCTGGGGTTCCGCCACCCAAACGCGTGCGCCAGATCAGGGCTTGTAAGGGTCGTCCAGGCCACCGGACAGGAACGACAGGTAGGGCCGAACCCATTCACCCAGGATGTTGATGAAGTCCGTCTTGCCGCGCTTGTAGTCGCCCACGGTGTCGCGCTCAAACGCCTTGATCGGAGGGGCGGAGCGATCCAGCGTGTTGTTGATGAAAGTCTTCACCGACGACAGGCCGGCCTCCTCGATGCCGGTGTTGGCGAAGTCCATCACCGTCATGGTGTGAGCGGCGGCCAGACCGCGCCAGTAGGCCACGTAGTAACCCACATTGGGCAGATCGCTCATGTCGGTCGTCCACTGGTTCACGTCCTTCATCCACATGCCGTTGACCACGTCAAAGCGAGCCTTGTCGTTCGGCGCGTTGCGGATGCTGTCGTAGAAATACGAGTACGAGAACATGGAGTACACCCCGTCGCGCTGGAAGGTGGTGTAGCCGAAGCGGTCGCTGGGGTATTGCTGTGCCAATGCGCGGGTCAGACTGCCGAAGTTGTCGGTGTTCAGGCCCCCGCTGACCAATTGGGTCTTCAGGCGCGGCACGATGCTGTTGGTGGCTTCCAGGCCCCAGGCGTCGCGGATCTTGTCGTGCAAGGGCGACGAGGGGTGTTGGCTGGGGTCGCCATTGCGGGGGGCGTTGAAGAAGGGGCCACTGTCGTTGAGCAGCGAGGACTTTTTCGGGTTCATCGCATTGCGAATGGTGGCGTACTGGGCCGTGGAGCCCGTGCCGCCCGCCGAGAAGCCGGTGACCAGCAGTTCATCCGGACGGTACATGTTGGCGGCCAGCCAGTTGGCTGTGGCGACGATGTTTCGGTCGCCTCGGTGGTATTCGGTGCGAGGCTGGCTGGCGTTCTTGTCGTTGTACACCGCGATCTTGTTGCCCACGTGCACGTCGCCGGTGCAGTAGGGCACATAGACGATGTTCCACGATTGCGTTTGCACGCTGGCCAAGGGGTTGAGGCGTGAGGTGAAAGGCGTGACATAGCCCAGGAAGGAGCGTGTCAGGCCCGTCAGGTAATTGGTGGGCAGACCATTGGGGTTGGAGGCGCCCAGGATGCCGCCATCGCCTTCGCACACGCCCTGGCTCCAGCAGGCACCGCCGCCTTCAAACATCACCACCGTTTTCTTGGTGAACAAGGCGCGGTTGACAAAGATTCGGTAGGGCGAGCCGTCACCACAGGCGGCGCCACTGGCGGCGGGCAAGGTCACGGTTTCCCAGGTGTAGTAGCCGGCTTGTGCTGTGGCGGTGCACAGCAAGGCGGTGGCGGCCAGTACGAACGATCTCATGTCTTCTCCTGTGATGAATGATGAATGGGTACTGCAGGGAATACAGGAGCGAGTGTGCGACATCATGATGTTCGTATCACTTCGGGTTTTTTCTTGTTGGCGCGCAAATGAGGGGTGAGGAACGAAAACGCGCTTGACAAGCGTGGCGTTATGCTGTGGGCCCATGAATGGCCCACCTGCCCGATTTCAACTTCGCATTGAGCCCCAGGGGTGGGAGTGCGAGGTGCCTGCCGGTGTGCCACTCTGGCGCGCCGCGCGTCGGGCCGGCATTCGTTTGCCCAGCAGCTGCCTCAATGGCACCTGTCGCACCTGTCTGTGTCGAATGAGTCAGGGGCAGGTGAGTTACATCGTCGAGTGGCCGGGCGTGAGCGCGGACGAGCGGGCCGAGGGCTGGGTGCTGCCTTGCGTGGCGCGTGCCTTGACCGATGTGGTTCTGGAGGTGCCAGCCGCCTTGCGGGAGGGGCTGGACGGGGCTCAATGAGCCGCAGGGTCGGCTGGTGGGTTGGCCGCCTTGGCCGCCGCAGCGGTGGTCACAGAAGCGTGCGCGGCCGCATCCAGGTCGAGCAGTTTTTCTTCAATGAAGTCCTTTTCGATGAGCGTACGCTGCATCGATTCGCGCAACTTCTCTAGCTGCGCTTTCAAGCCGTCGCGTTCGCGGCTGACTTCTTCCAACTGTTTGCGCACGGCGGAACTGGCGCCATCGCCCTTCGATTCGGTACGGCTCGCTTCGGCTTGCATCAATTCGATTTCGCGGCTCAGTGTGGCGGCGCGAGCTTCGGCGGCTTGCGCGCGTTCCTTGGCACGGGTCAGCAATTGCTGCTGCTGGTCCATATTGGTCCGCAGGGCTTCGCTCGATTGGTTGGCGGTTTCGGCAACGCGCACCGCACGGCGCAGCTCCTGAATGACCTTTTGTGATTCATCCAGCCTCGCTTTGAGGCCCTCCATCTCCGAGGCCATGCGGGTGCGTTGATTCTGCGCGGCTTCCAGCTTGTGCTGATGGGCATCGCGCCATTGGGCAAATGAATCAGAGCCGGACGGGCCACTCATCGAGTCC
This sequence comes from uncultured Aquabacterium sp., assembly GCA_964453105.1. GTDB lineage: Bacteria > Pseudomonadota > Gammaproteobacteria > Burkholderiales > Burkholderiaceae_C > Aquabacterium. The sequence goes on from CAYVOP010000002.1 coordinate 65,197, forward strand.
AGGACCTGGCGGATGTCTTCCAGAAACTTGCCGTGGTCTTGCAGCTTCTTGCCGCTCAGGTCTTGCAGCATCGCTTCGAGCTTGCGGAAATGTTCTTCAGTCTCGGATGCGGCGGGGGGCGGTGCATTGCCGGGCTGCTGGTTCATGTCGGACAGGCGGTCCACCAGCCGATCGGTTGACTTGGTCGAATCGCGCAGGCGCTTGCCAGCCTCCAGTAGGTCGCGGGTGCCATTGACCAGCAGGCTGTGGGTGGCTTCTGTCTGCTTGGAAATCTTGAACAGCATGAAGCCCAGCATCAGGATGGACACCGCGTTGCCAATGAAGACAAACAGGACGGCAATCTGTTCAAGCTGCATGATGGCTCCTCAATCAGACAGCCAGGAACGACAGTCGGCCTTCGCCGTAACCCGGAACCGCAACGCGAAAGTGCGCCCGGCCTGAATTCTTCAAAAGCAGTTCTTCCAGCTTCTTGAAGTTCTGCGGAACCAGGCTGGTGCGAGACAGCGGTGCCGTGCCGACCGCGCCGTCCATGTGCAAGATCGCCCCGGCCATTTGCATGAAGCGGGTGGCGTTCTGAACCATGGCTTCGCTGGGGGCGCCTGCGGCCATGGCTGCCCGAACAATATGGGGTGGCATCTTGCCGGCGCCGCCTCCCAGAATGCACAGGGCATTGGTGTCGAGCACGCACAGCGCGGCAATGGGCTTGTTCGGCCCCGCGTACAGGCCAATCAAATTCTTGGCTGTCAGATCTTTGGTTTGCAAGTCATCGTGCCGAATCAGTCGGAACGGGATTTCCTGCAAGGTGGCATGCACCAGCTTTTGGCAGTCTTCCGTTTTCATCAGAGGCGGAATGGCAGCCAGAGGGACTGGTTTGGCGGCATCGGCGGCTTCCGCTGCAGGGGGAGCGGAGGCTGCGGGGGCAGGCACAGATTGGGGGGCTGGCGACGCGGCAGGCTCCACCGAGGACGCCGCTGGCGTTGCAACCGCTGTGGCAGCGACTGGGGCGGGTGTGGGCGAGTTGGCGGGCTTGGCAGGCTCCGCAGCGCGAACCGGGGTGGGAAACTCAGGGGGGCCGTCTTCCACCACAGTCGCCTCAGCTTCGGCTGCCGCCACTTGGTGCTTGGCCACCGGTTCGGCTGCAGGCAAGGGGGGCGGTGCAGCCGTCGCATCGGCAGGGTGCGGCACGGTTTCCCGCACGCGCTGGATCAGGATGTCGTCGCGGAAGGGCTTGTTGATGACGAATGCGGCGCCGTTGGTGCGGGCCTCATTGAGCAAGGTTTCTGACGATTCCGTGGTGATGAAGCCCACCTGAATGTCGGTCATGCCCGATTGCCGCATCGTTTGCAGCAACTCCAGGCCCGACACCTTGGGCATGTGCCAGTCGGTGATCAGCAGGTCGGGCTTGAAGGTGTTGAGCACGTCCAGGGCTTCCTGCCCGTTCGAGGCCACGCGGATCTCGGCATTCGGGTACTGGCAGTTCTCCACCACGCGCCGCACGATGGCCTGAATGGCCCGGCTGTCGTCCACGATCAAGAAGCGGTATGCATCCTGCCGGTTTTCGGGGGTTGCACTCATATTCAAGACTCCAAAACGCTTTGATCACTTACATCGAACACAGTGACCACGATGCGGTGTTCGTGGTCGATCTCGCTCATCAGGGTGACCCGTGCGATCGCATGCGATTGCAGGGTCAAGTATTTCTCGGCTGACACCTCCAGCGGCAAGCCGATGTCGATCACATTCGGGTTTTCGCAGCCCTTGATCACGCTGCTGGCCAGCACATTGCAGGTTTCCAGGCAGGCGTCCTGCAAATCGGCCTCGTTGATTTCACCTTCCGGCTGACCAAACATGAAGCGGGCAACCGCTTCGGCCTGATCTTCGTCCAGCATCACCGCCACGGCAATCAGCCGATGGCCGTTGAGTAACTTGACCGGCAGCACCACGCGATGCTCGCGCTCTCCGGCGCGCGGCGGCTGAACCTCGGCGGGCACGAAATGGCGCTCGTGGCCACTCAAAAATGCCCAGGCGGGTTCCAGCTGGTTGGCCAGGTTCTGTATGGGAATCAGGGACATGGGTGTCGTCAGATTTGCCTCACATGGGATCAGAACAAAGCCTGGCCCCGATTCCCCGATTTATCCCCGATTTGTGCGTGAACAATCTCGCAATAACCCGGGATTTATCTCACCATTTGGAATCGCAGCACCTGCTGTCCGTCTCGCTCGACGGTTTCCGTGAACATCTCGAAGGGGCGAACCCACAGGGTGCCGTCGCCCTCCAGCGGGCGGTACAGGACCAGAGGGGCCAGGGTTTCGCTGTGGCGCACCACACCCATGACGTCATACAGGGCGCCTTTGTGATGTTGATAGCGCCCCAGCGGGAGGCTGGGCAGGGGAGGGAGGGGGCGGTCTTGGCTCATCCTCAGAGGATAATCGGCCCGCTCCCTTCGTCGTCTGCCGGATTGCCATGCCCGCTTCCACTCCGTATTTCGCTGTTGTTCCGCGTCACACGCTGCCCACCTTGAGCTGCGTCATTCCTTGCTACAACGAGGCGGCCAACTTGCGCCTGTTGCTGCCCTTGCTGGCCGAGCAGTTGGCGCAATGCTCGCGCCAGTGGGAAGTGATCCTGGTCAACGATGGCAGCCGAGACGACACCTCCGAGGTGCTGTCTGAGTGGTCGAAGCAACCGGGCTTTCGCGCCATCGAGTTTTCGCGCAACTTTGGCAAGGAAGCCGCGCTGACGGCGGGGCTGGATGCGGCTGTGGGGGAAACCGTGGTGCTGATGGACGCTGACATGCAGCACCCGCCCCAACTCATTGCCGACATGGTGCAGCATTGGCAAAACGGCGCCGATGTGGTCTACGCCTTGCGCGCCAATCGCGACGACGAGTCCTTGTTCAAGCAATTGGGCACCCGTGCGTTCTACCGGTTGATGAATGCCAAGTCGCGCTTTCAGGTGCCCCCCGATGCGGGCGATTTCCGGCTGATGGATCGCGCTGTGGTCAACGCCCTGCAGGCCCTGCCTGAGCGCAACCGCTTCATGAAAGGCCTGTACGCCTGGGTGGGGTTCAAGTCGGTGGCCATTCCCTACGAACCGGCCGAACGCGCCAGCGGGGTCACCAATTACAGCGCGCTGCGCTTGCTGGCCTTTTCCATCGATGGCCTGACCGCCTTCACCACCTGGCCCCTGCGCTTTGCCAGCATCATCGGTTTGGTGCTTGCGGTGCTGGCCTTTGCCTACGGGGCCTTCGTCACGCAAGACTACATCTTCCACGGCAATGCCGTCTCGGGCTGGACCACCATCATCGTCTGCCTGCTGTTTTTTGTCGGCATCCAGTTGATCTCGTTGGGCATCTTGGGTGAGTACATTGCCCGCATCTTTGAAGAGGTCAAAAACCGGCCGGTTTACGTGGTTCGGCGCGCGCTGGGGCAGGGTCTGGCTCAAGAGGCCGATTCGCCGCAGCAGCCACGCATCGGGGCTTGACCATGAGCGCCTCCAGCCGATCGCTGGCCGTGTGCGTGGACGACTTCGGCTTGCATGCTGGCGTCAACGCGGCGGTACTGGACCTGCTGGCGCTGGACCGCATCTCCGCCGTCAGTTGCCTGGTGGATGGGGTGGCCTGGCAGGAAGGCGCGCCGGCCTTGAAAGCGGGCGCCTACGCCGAGAGACCCGGCGGTGGACGGCGGGCCGACGTGGGCCTGCACCTGAATTTCACCGAATGCCTGGATCCGGTGGCGCAGGCCGCCTGCCCCACGCACGGGCTGGGTGCGTTGATTCAGGCTACTTATCAGCGGCAGTTGGACCCAGCGTTGCTGCGCCGAGAAGTGGCTCGGCAGTGGGATCGGTTCGAGGCCGTGTGGGGGGCCGCGCCTGACTTTGTGGACGGGCATCAGCACGTGCATCAACTGCCCCAGGTGCGAGATGCCTTGGCGGCCGTCTTGGCTGACAAGCCACAGGGCCCCAGACCTTGGGTGCGCCGCTGCCGTGCCCCCGGTTGGCGGGCCTGGATGGCGCCGCGCTATTGGGGCGACGCCTTCAAGGCCGAGGTGATCGGGGCCTTGGGTTCAACTGCGTTGGCCGGTGCCATGCTGAGCCTGGGTTTGCCGACTTCGGGGCATTTGCTCGGGGTGTATCCCTTTGATGCCGACGAGTCGGCCTACCTGCAACGTTGGCGCCGGTGGCTGGCGCAACTGGCCCCTCAGGGCGATGTGATCATGTGCCACCCGGCCAAGCCAGGAGTGCCTGCCGGGGCGGTGCCCGATGTGATCGGCCCCTCGCGTGAAATGGAATACCGTGTGCTGACCGGCGCGGCCTGGGGTGAGCTTGTGAAGTCGGCCCAAATCCAAGTCGCCCCTTTGTCGGGCACCCTTCGTTAAACTGCTCGGCTTTGTGTGCTGATGGGGACGTGTCTGTGACTCGCTTGCGTTCGAACTGGCTGTGGCCGCTGTTGATGCTGGGATGGCTGCTGCTGACCGCAGGATGGCGCCCATTGGCTGTGCCCGATGAAGGCCGCTACGCCGGCGTGGCGTGGGAAATGATTCGCTCAGGCGACTGGCTGACGCCCACCCTCAACGGCCTGCCTTTCTTCCACAAACCGCCGCTGTTTTACTGGGTCACGGCTTCGTCACTGTCGGTCTTTGGTCTCAATCTGGTGGCGGCCCGCGCTGCCTCCATTCTGGGTGCCTGGATGGGCGCTGTGGCCTTGTGGTGGTTCGTGAAGCGCTGGGTGGGGCCCAACCAGGCCCGTTGGGTGTCCATCGCCCTGCTGACTCAGCCGTTTTTCTTTGGTGGCGGGCAGTACGCCAACCTCGACATGCTGGTGGCGGGGTGCATTGCCACCACCATCGTGCTGGCCGCGCATGCCGTGCTGTCGGCCGAGCAAGGCCAGCCTTACCATCTTGCTTTGTGGTCGGCCTACGGCATGGCGGGGCTGGGCCTGCTGGCCAAGGGCTTGATCGGCCTGGTCTTACCTGGTGGCGTGTTGGTGTTCTGGCTGCTGCTGTCGGGGCGCTGGCGCCGCATTCTGTGGGTGTTGTCAGTACCGGGCTTGTTGCTGTTTGCTGCCGTGGCCGCGCCGTGGTTCGTGGCCATGCAGCACCTGTATCCCGACTTCTTCCACTACTTCTTTGTCTACCAGCACTTCCAGCGCTTCACGCAGACCGGCTTCAACAATGCCCATCCGGTGTGGTTCTATGTGCCGCTCATCATCGGCCTGACCTTGCCCTGGTGGCCGGTGTGGGTGTGGTCTCTGTTTGGGCGCCCTGCGCAAAGCCGCTGCGAGCAAGCGGCGGCCCCCGGGGTGCGTCTGCTCATGGTGGTGTGGCTGGTGGTCATCGTCGGCTTCTTCTCCATGCCCAATTCCAAGTTGGCGGGCTATGTGCTGCCAGCCTTGCCGCCCTTGGCTTACCTGCTGGTTGACGGGGCCTTGCAGCGCTCGCAAGGGCGGTGGTGGGGCGCGGGCCGTGCCGTGCTGGCCACGGCCATCGTGTCGGCCTTGGTTTGCGTGGCCCTCATTGGCGCGGTGGTTCGTTTCGACAAACAGTCCACCCGCCCCATGGCGGCCAAGGTATCAGCCTTGATGGCCGAAGGGGTGCCTTTGCTGTACGTGGAAGAGTTCACCTACGACTTGCCGTTCTACCTCGGCCTGCGCGAGCCGGTGCCCACCTTGACCGACTGGGACAGCCCCGAGCTGCCCTTGCACGACAACGACCGCAAAGAGCTGTTTGACGCAGGCGAGTTCCGCCCCGATGCCGCAGCGCGCTTGTTGCTGCGCCCGTCACAGTGGCCCGTCTGGCTGTGCCGCACACCGCGCTTGATGGTGGTGGGCCCTGTGGATGCGGCCAAGCAGTTTCCTGAACTGGGCTGGCAGCCACCCCAGGTGCAGGTCAAGCGCAAGAACCTGTGGGTGCTGGAACGCAGCCAACTCATTTCGCATGGGCTGGTGTGCCCCTGACCCTTTGCTTCATCGATCATGTGGAACGCATTCAACCGATTTCTTGATGGCCTGCGGCCACAGCGTCAGTGGGCCGTGCTGTTGGCCGACGCGTGCCTGATCGCCCTGGCCTGGCATACCACCTACCTCTTCCGCATGGGGGTGGAGCGCTGGCTGTACGAGCGGCCCAGCTACGACAGCCTGGTGCTGGCCGGCGTCATTGCCGTGTACAGCGCGGTGTCGTGGTCCCTGGGGGTGCCGCGGGCCAGTTGGCGCTATGCCAGCTTCTCTGAAATTGTGCGGCTGGCCTGGGTCTGCCTGGGGGCAGGGCTGGCCAGTGCCGTGGTGGTGCTGATGGCGCAACTCGTTGAAGTGCCGCGCGCCGTTCTGGCCTTGCACCCCGTGTTTGCCTTGATCACCATGACGCTGGCGCGCATGTCGATCCGTCTGCTCAATGACCACGCCCGTCAGCGCCGCGGCAGCGATGCCAGCCGCCAGCGTGCCCTGGTCCTGGGGGCCGGTGCGGCAGCCAAGCTGCTGATTGCCGGCATTCAACATCGCGGCTGGAGCGTGGTGGGCTTGCTCGACGACGATGTGCGCAAGCAAGGCGCCCGCATCTCCGGCGTGACGGTGTGGGGCGGGCTAGACAAGCTGGCTGACCCCGAAGTGCTCAATGACGTGACCCACCTGGTGCTGGCCATGCCTTCGGCTTCGGGCGCCCAACGCAAGCGTGCTCTGGACCTGGCTTCGGCGACCGGCTTGCCGGTGCTGACCGTGCCCACCTCGGACGAATTGCGCGAAGGCAGCGCGCGCGTGGACCGCGTGCGCGACATTGAGCCCGAAGATGTGCTGGGCCGAGAGCCCGTCAAGCTCGACGAAAGTGCCGTGTCCACCCTGATCAGTGGGCAGACCGTCATGCTCACAGGGGCAGGGGGCTCCATTGGTTCAGAGTTGTGCCGTCAGATTGCCCGTTTTGGCCCCAGCCGTCTGGTGCTGTTCGAGTTGAGCGAATTCGCGCTGTACCAGGTTGAACAAGACCTCAGCGAGCGCTTCCCTCATGTTCAGTTGGTACGCCTGGTTGGCGATGTGAAAGACCTGGCTGCCTTGCGTCGGGTCATGGCGCAGTACCAGCCCGATCTGGTTTTCCACGCGGCAGCCTATAAACATGTGCCGTTGATGGAAGACGAAAACGCCTGGATCGCCCTGCGCAATAACACCCTGGGCACCTATCTGGTGGCCCAGGCGGCGGCGGAAAGCGGTGTCAAGCGCTTTGTGCTGATTTCCACCGACAAGGCCGTGAACCCCACCAACGTGATGGGCGCCACCAAGCGTGCCGCGGAAATGGTCGTATCGCACTGGGCCGCCAAAGCCCCGGCCACACGGTTCATGGCCGTGCGCTTTGGCAATGTGCTGGGCTCCAGCGGCAGCGTCATCCCGAAGTTCAAGGAACAGATCGCCAAGGGTGGGCCCGTCACGGTCACGCACCCCGAAATCACCCGGTACTTCATGACCATTCCCGAGGCGGCGCAACTGGTGTTGCAGGCTGCGGCCTTGGCAGAAACCGGTCAGGTCTTCGTGATGGACATGGGCAAGTCGGTGCGCATTGCCGATTTGGCGCGCGAGTTGATTCGCCTCAGCGGCCATGCCGAGGCCGATATTCCGATTGTGTTCAGCGGCCTGCGCCCCGGTGAAAAGCTTTACGAAGAACTGCTGGCTGACGCTGACACCACCTTGCCCACACCGCACCCCCGCTTGCGTCTGGCGCAGTTGCGTGGCGAGTTGCCGGCTGACTGGATTGAGCGCCTGATGGCGCTGGCCCACGACGAAACCGCCACCTCACCCGCCGCACTGAGGAGCCGTTTGCACGAACTGGTGCCCGAGTACGCGCCGCGCTGAACCTTTGTCGCGCGCAGCGATGCCCAGCGTGGTTCAGGTGCTGGTGGGCTGAAGCAACTGGCTGACCTGTAGCAGCAGGCTGTTGATCTGCACGGGCTTGGTCAGGTAGCACGCCGCACCGGCAGCCAGGGCGGTTTCGATTTGCTCCGGCATGGCGTCGGCCGACACCATGATCACCGGAATGCCGCTGGTTTCAGGGTTGGCTTTGACCAGCCGCAAGAACTCCAGCCCCGAGGCGTCGGGCAGATGCACGTCCAGCAAGATCAGATCGGGCTGGGGGCCGTGCAAGCGGTTGTGCAACACCGCCAACCCCTGTTCAATCGTGGGGGCAATGCTCAGACGAATCCACGGGTGGGCCTCCAGCGCAGCGCGAACCACCTCGCTATTGGCCAGGTTGTCTTCCACGTACAGCATGTGGCGAGTGCCTGTGGGGGTATTTGCGTTCGCTGCTGGAGTCGGGGGCGCTTCACTTGCGGGGGTGACCGGCAGCAGGATGCCGGGCAAGCACAGGGTAAAGGTCGCCCCCATGCCTTCGGTGCTGCGTGCGTCCAGTTGGCCGCCCATCAACTTGGCCAAGTGGCGGCTGATGCTCAGACTCACACCTGTGCCGTCCGGAATCTGTTTTTCTCGCCCCAAACGGTTGAAAGGTTGAAACAACTGACCGAGTTGGTCGCGCGAGAGTCCCATGCCGGTGTCGGTCACGGAAATGCGCGCCCAATTCGATCGGGTGTGGGAATCCGTGTCGAACGATACGGTCACTTTGACTGATCCTGGGCGCTGGTTGTAGGTGATGCCGTTGTCGATCAACGCGTGCAAGATCTGTCGCAAACGGGTTGGGTCGGCTTGAGCTCCCCATTCCGCAGGGGTATCGTCCGGCCAACTCAATTCAATACCGATGTTGGCTACCTGGTCCTTCATCTCCAGACAAATCTGGGATACCGCAGCGCTAACCGCCACGGGCTGTGTACTCAGGCGCAGGGTACCGGATTCGATGCGCGAGATGTCCAGCACATCATCAATCATGTCCAGCAAATGCCATCCCGCTTGCTGAATCTGGTGCAGTCGGTGGAGCTGGGCTGGCGGCAAGGGGGCTTGCTTGTCGATGTCCATGACCTGTGCAAAGCCCAAAACCGCGTTCAGGGGTGTGCGCAGTTCATGGCTCATGCGTGACAGGAACTCGCTTTTTGCATCGTTTGCGGCTTCGGCCGCCAATTTTTGGGCCTCCGCTTCACGCATGGCCGATTCCAGTTTGCCCGTGTGGTCAGAGATCACCAGCAGCATCGTGCAAAGGGCCGCCATGGCCATCACCCCGCCAGCCGTCAGCCACCACGAGGTGGTTCCCCGGCCAATCAAGGGGACCTCCTGCCGAGCCCACACCACGAGTTGCCAGTTGGCGCCGGCAAACTTCAGCGGGATGGCCTTTCGGTGGGCGGCGTTTTGGCCCCAGTGTCCATCATGGCAGTCATGGTCACCGCCAATGGCTGTCAGCTTCTGATTGCTGTCTTCCAGCAGGCACGCCCCAAGATAGCGAGGCAGGCTGCCCAGCATGCCCGCCAACGCATCGTCCATTCTCAGAACCACGAACACCACCCCCTGGGCGTTCGTGTCGACGGTGTTCTGGGAACGAGTGTGCGGTGAGGTGTACACCGGCCGATGTACAGCCACAGCGACTTGCTGTGTGGCTGTGCCAGGCATGTACAGCTGGAAACCGGGCGTGGCGACTGCTTCATCCAATGCCAGGCTTTGCTCCAGGGGTTTTTCTACGGCACTGCGAGACAGTATGTTCAACCCAAGCGCGTGCTGATTGTTCTGCATGGGCTGAATATGGCGAATCACCATGAATGAATCGCCAGCCGGAGGGCGAACCTCGCCGCTGCGTTCATCGAAGTCGAATACTCGGAAATGGTTGAGTGGCTCCTGACGCGATTCGGCCTCGAGACTGGCCAGATCTTTGCGGTGAACATGTTGGGCCCATCCGATGGCCTGTACGCCACGCAGATGCCTCGTCCAGTAGTCAGACGCGGCTGCAAATTCCTGGCTGTTGACTTCTTCTGAGGCCAAGTAGACCCCGTGCAGAGACTCCAGGGCATCGAGATAGCTGGTTAGTCGAAGATTGACTTCATTGTTCAGCGCCGCGACATCTGCGCGAAAGAGCGAGTTTTCTCGTTCCAGATCCCATTGGTGAACATGGCGAATGGCCAGACCCAGCGCAATTGCGGCGACAACCATCGGTCCACCCAGAACCCAGCGACGAGCTTGCCACAAAGACTCTGGGCGGCCTACCCATGTCAAAACGATCGGGGTAGCCAGTAGCACTCCTATTGTGTCGCCTGCCCACCAGCGCACCGAATACTCGAAAACGAGGCTGGCTGGCAATTGGCCTTGCAAGTACATGCCTTGAACTGAAATCAAGGCGTGGGTCACGCAGGAAACAGGGCCAACCAGAAGCAGAAACCGCAACACCTTGAAGGCTTGACCCAGCTCTAGGACCAAGGGCTGATCCCTTCTGCCGCCGATCAGCTGCCAGCCAATCCACGCCTGCAAACTTGCGCCAACCGTTCCCGTTGCAGCTTGCAAGGCCAGAAGATGGAGTGGAAGGTCGGGTTGAAACCAAAGCAAGGCGCACGCGACCACCGTCGCGCTGCCCAACCCCACAGCAGGCAACATGGCTGGCCCCCAGCCGATGACGAGTCCCAAGCCCACGCCTGCCGCCAGAAACAATTGCGAAACGTGGGACCCTGGGGACGCGATAGGCAAAGAAACCAGCCCCGATATGGTGTAGGCCAGCCAGGTGATCAACCCACGAGTCAAATTTGCTCGGGGTGAAGAAGACAGCCGCATCGAGAAGTAAGCTTTCTGCTGGTTAGGGGTCAGATTTAACCGCGTACCTTAGCATTTCGGTCACTGTTTTGGGTGGGTCATCGCCGTCACCTTGGCGCGACAGTTTGGGTGTGGCTTTGAAAAAAGGGGGCGCGAGCGGCTCTGATTTCAGTATCAGACCTGGGTCTGCCTCGTTATTCCGGGGGGAGGGTCTTGTCGGGCCCTCTATACTGATAAAGGTTTCCTGATTAGGCACATTGACGCCATGACTTC
>CAYVOP010000003.1:0-59947 GCA_964453105.1 uncultured Aquabacterium sp.
ATTTTGGGTTGGCACAACCCTCAAAAAATGGTCAGTTTTCGGTTGGCGTCAACAACTCATGACCATCACCTTGCACGGGATCGATGACGTGCTGGTGGCCGTGGAGTTGGCGCTGCAATCGGGGAGCGTGAGCGCTGACCATGTGCTTAACGTGCTGGCCAGGCTAAAGGAGCCCGAAGCCGTGCAGAGCCTGTCCGAAGCGGCCTTGCCTTCGCTAACGTTGCAGGAGCCGCCTCAGGCAGACGTGTCGCGCTATGACCTCCTGCTGCAGATCCAGGAGGGTGATCGTGCCGCCTCCGCCGCAACATGGCCCGCGAAGGATGTAACGAAGTTGTCGAGGCTAGACAGTTCCGACAGCGATTGATATTCACCGCTGTTCGCTGCGCTCGAAGGAGTCGCTAGCAGCGCTGCCGCCGTGTAGAGCTTTTCCTTGACCAGCTTTTGGCAGAGCAGGTCATAGCGCTTCAAATACGACGCGCCATTGAACTCAGGGAAGACAGGAAAATGGGGCTGATCATTACGCACCGGGGCGCGTGACTCCTCGGCGTCCTCGACAACCATGAGCCAGCCGAGGAATGGCTGAGGCTCCTCGCCCAGAGCACCGTCCCGATATGCCGTCCAAAGGCAGTGCGCAGTGCCGATCGCTTCTTCCGTGCGGTTGTTGTAGTTGTTCCCGAAACTGCCAACCTGGGACTTGAACTCCAGCGCCGCGACAAGGCGCTTTCCATTCATTACAAGCAGGTCCCACTGCTTGGTCGGACGGAAGTAACCAGGCAGCACCACTAAGCCCTTATTGACATGGATCTGAGCATGCGCCAGGCCGTTGGCCTTCACGAGGCTTTGAATCAACGCAACGAAACCGTCGAGGTTCTTGCCCGCGGTGACGGCACCGCGGGTACCCGCATCGATGTTCCCCGTCTCGGCTTGCTTGCGCTGCGCCGCCTGCCGATTACCCCAGAACGCCTTGATCGCGTCGCGTGCTTGGTCCTTATAGTTCGCCAATTCGAGCGCCATGGCTCAACTCCTTTTGATAACTTTCTTCTCCTCCGGCGTCAGCCCATATAGCTCTGACACGGCCTCGTCGCACGCGGTGAGGTCGAGGGTCTCCGCAGCGTGGGCGAGCTTCGCTCGCAGAGCGCTAGGGACGCGCTCCCATTTTGGTAGCCTGACACGACGAAGATACTGTGCCTGGAACCGCAGAAAGCCCCCTCGCATCCTCGTCGAATAGGTGGCGATAAAAAGCCGTGTCAGATTCGAAAGTAGCACGGCTTGCAGGGCCTTCAATTCCCAGGTGTCCGACACTACGTAGTAGAGGTTGTGGTGAGGATAGAGCCACCCCTCCTCGTAAACGACCTGAGCATCTCCCTTGATGTCGGGGATGAGCAGCTTTGGCCGCGTGGCGAGCGACGGCGTGATGCGGTCGATAGTCCGATACCAACGCTTCTCGTCACGCTTGGCCACGTGCCTGCCTGCGATCACCGACTTGTGAGCCTCGAGGTAGGCTGCTAGTTTGGGGAAGTCTTTGAGGTCGACGAGCGGCCCATCGTCGGTGAAGGGATTCACAACGCCGTAGCCCTGCCACTGCACGTGGCCTGTGAGTATGTCGCGAGTCATCGCGAGTGGCAACTTTCGGCTCGGCTCAATATCAAGCTCATCGAACTTGGCGACATAGACCCGGTCGGCGCCGGTTGCTACGCCTATGCCAACCTTACAGCCTGTCTCCTCAAGCTCAGGAAAGTCGCGCTCGATGCGACGGACCAGCTCGCGGGCGCCGGAGTATTGCAGCACCCACGGCTCGTCGCCGTTGGTAACGTCCTCTAGCTTGTGCACCGTTGCCGGCAGCGACTTCGTGTCTCCGCGCAGCGCCTTAGCCAGGTCACGCAGATACTTACTCTCGACCTGCGGCGTTGCCGCGACCAGCGTGGGCCCCGGAGGGGCCCTCTCGATCACGGTGATGGACGGATAGGCAGCCACTTCGCGGTGGAAAGCCGGCGTATCCACCATGTCGACGTAGACCTGCAAGTGGAAGTCACGAGCAACCATGGCGCGGAGCGGGCCGCCATACCTGTTCTTGGTCCAGCGATCGGCACAGATAAACGAAAATTTCCCGCCCTCCTTCAAGAGGCTCAAGCTCCGCTCAATGAAGGGGATATAAATGTCGGCGCGATCGTAGAGCGTCGAATAAAGGCGTCGGTATTCACGCAGCAACGCCTCGGGGATCAGTTCCTGGCGCACATAGGGCGGGTTGCCGATCACGAAATCGAAACCCTTCGGCAGTAGCGTCAGAAGGAAGTCACCTTGGATCAGCCACTTCCCCGCGAGCCGTGACGCCTCGACCGGCTCAACGCCGCTCTGCTCCATTATCGCTAGCAGTTCGACGCGGGTGCGCTCAAGTGAGTCAGTGTGCAACTCCACGGCGCGAATGCAGTCGTCCAAGGGCGGCACTTTCGTTCCCCGCTTGCGCGCAGCGTTGGCCGAAGACAGCAGGCGAGAGACCGCAGCAATGAGAAATTCGCCGTGGCCGCATGATGGCTCCAACAGCGTTTTGCGATATAGAGGCGACGAAGACGTGTAGCCGACCACATCGAGGATGAACTCGACAACCTCCGGCCTAGTGTAGATCGCGCCGCGCTCCTCAATGCTGGCCCCACGAGCCAGCGCTTCCACCGCGTCTGTTACCGGGCACATCCCAGGGAGGACTGATTGGTCGAGCAGCAGTTCGGACGTTGTCATGGGAGCTTTCGTAACCACCTCGGCATTATCCCAGCCTGTCGAGGCTGTCTTAGCCCGCGCTATTTTCGCAACGCGAATCTTTGACAGATCTAACTGAAGCACACCGCTCGCTGACTGCTTGAGACTTGCGAACGGCTCACCCTGCGAGCCAATTTCGCCGCTACGTAGTGCTACGCTTCCGAAAGTCGTTTCGAATCAGGGCGTTTTGAAACTTTGTTTTGCTTTGGCAGAGAGTCGGCAAACTCGGTTTTGAAACTATGTTTCGAATTTTGAAACTTTGTTATCCGCTTCCTCGACTCCCGCCATGCTGCAGCGCCTCACCATCCCCGTCACCGCGTTTGAACAGAACTGCTCACTGATCTGGTGCGATGAAACGGGCGACGCGGCGCTGATCGACCCAGGCGGCGACATCCCGGTGCTCGAACAAGCGGTGCGCGAACGCGGGCTGAGCCTGAAGGCCATCTGGCTGACGCACGCACACATCGACCACGCCGGCGGCACCGGCACCCTGGCGCGCACGCACCAGCTGCCGATCGTGGGCCCGCATCCGGGCGACCAATTCTGGATTGACGGCCTGCCCAAGCAGGCGCAGATGTTCGGTTTCCCGCAAGCCGAGCCGTTCAAGCCCACGCAATGGCTGAAAGATGGCGACGAGGTGCAATTGGGGCATTGCAAGCTACAGGTCATCCACTGTCCGGGCCACACGCCCGGCCATGTCGTGTTTTTCGACCCCGCAGCCCGCCACGCCTATGTGGGCGACGTGCTGTTTGCTGGCAGCATTGGCCGCACCGATTTCCCAGGCGGCAACCATGCCGACCTGATCCACGCGATCAAGCACAAGCTGCTGCCGCTGGGCGATGACATCACCTTCACACCAGGCCACGGCCCCGAGAGCACGTTCGGGGAAGAACGCTTGTCCAACCCCTTCCTGTAAGCCTCAGCGAACCGCGCCCGTCAGGACGCGACACCCCAGTAAATCAGGTGGCGGTAGGGGTCGCTGTTGTAGGCCTCACCCGAGCGCTTGGGCACATCGTAGCGCTGGGCCGGCTTGGCCGCCCGATCGAACAAGGGCATGACCTTGGGCAGGTTGGCTTCGATTTCCTGAATACGGGTGTTGCCCGAGGGGTGAGTGGACAGCCATTGGGGTGGCGCGCCCTTGGAGGCCGCCCCCATCTTCTGCCACAGACTCACGCCCGCACGGGGGTCATACCCCGCCCGGGCCGCCAGCTCCATGCCGACCAGATCGGCCTCTGACTCGTTTTCGCGGCTGAACTTCAGGGTCAGCAACTGCCCGCCCATGTTCAGCAAGGCATCGCCCGTGCTGCCCAGGCCCAGCAGGCCTGAGATCAGGTTGGCACCGAGCTTGGTGGCCGAGGTCTTGCCCATGCGCTCACGTGCATGCTCACGCAAGGCGTGGGCGATTTCGTGGCCCATGACCATGGCCACTTCGTCGTCGGTCAACTTGAGCTGGTCGAGGATGCCGGTGTAGAACGCGATCTTCCCGCCGGGCATGCAAAAGGCGTTGAGCTCTTTCGAGTTCAGGACATTGACTTCCCACTTCCACTGCGAGGCGCGCTTGTTCCACTCGTAACTGAAGGGAATCAGGCGCTGCGCGATGGCACGCAGACGCACCACCTGAGGGTGGTTATCGGGCAGCAAAGCGCCCTTCTGGCGCGCCTCCTGCCCCATTTGCGCGTATTGCTGCTGAGCGGCCTGCTCGACATCTTCCGCCGGCACCAGTCGGGTGGCCCATGACTGCTTGCCCACGTCAACGCCCTCGCGCGCCCACGCTGGCCCACCCGCCAGGGCCGCCATCGACAGCACCACCGCCACACTCAGTTTCGACACTCGCGATGCCACACGCTGATTCATGATTTGAAAATTGCTTCGTTGTCAGATGAAATACGCAGGCGGCCGCACGGCCCCCGACGCCTTACTCGCGCTCAAGCATACGACGAACCGCGGGCAGCAGCACATAGGCCGGGAATGACAGCCAGAACGTGAGGAAAAAGAAGGCGGCATAGCCCATCTGTTCCACGCCCAAGCCCCCGGCCCAGCCCGCCACCGCCCGCGAAAACGCGAAGATGGACGACAGAATGGCGTATTCGGTGGTGCCTCGCTGTTTGTCGGTGATGCCCATCAGGAAGGCCATGAAGGCGCCCGTGCCCAGCCCGCCGGTCAGACTTTCGAGACCGCTGGCGAAGTAGACCGCAACTTGATAGCCAGGTTCCACGGCCGCACCTGGGGCCGCATGGGGCACATACCAGGCCGCCAGCGCATAGCCCAGGTTGGACAGGGCCTGCGCCAGCCCCAGCACCCACAAGCCTTTGAAAATGCCCTGGCGGTCTACATACCACCCGCCAATCAAGCCCCCCACAATCGACAAGCCCAGGCCCACATTGACGCTGACCAGACCGATTTGCGCCGGGGTGAACCCACTGTCCACCCAAAAGGGTTTGACCATGAAGCCCATGGCCGCATCACCCAGCTTGAACAGCAGAATGAATATGAGGACCGGCAACATGCCCGGCCGCGCCAGCAAGGACACCCAGGCGCCAAACACCGGGCCATCGGCCATGGCGTGGGCCTGAGGGCCGCGCGCGGCCCGCACCATCAAAGCGGCCCCGGTCAGCATCAAGCCCACCGGGACCGCCCCCTTGAACCACCAGGTGCTGCTGTAGGGAAGCAGCGCCTCCCACTGCAGCCATTTCGCCAGCGGGCCCAGCACCGGCCACAACAAGCCCATCAAGACCAGCCCCAGCGCCAGCAACCACAGCGGCTGTTCGCGCAAGGCTTGCCATTCGCGGGCCGAAGCACCCTCAACTTTGGTAGGCGCGGCGGGCTGGCGGGGCGCCAGCAGCACGGCCAGACCATTGATGAGCATGAGCACCGCCCCCATGCCGTAGGCGGCCGACCAACTGGGCTGCCCCGCCTCGCCCATGGCGCCGGCCACGACCAGCAAGCCCCCTGCTGCGAGCATGCCCACACGGTAAAAACCAATGCGCAAGCCGTTGGCGATGCCGTATTGGCCCTTGCTAAGCAACTCGATGGTGTAGCCGTCGGTAGCGATGTCGTTGGTGGCAGACAGCACAGTGAAGGCGGTCAACAGCACCCAGGGCCAGGTGGCACCCTGGCCCAAGGCTTGAGGGTTCAGCGCCAGCGCCACCAGCACCCCAGCCATGCCCCAGTTCGCGCCGGCAATCCACCACCGGTGACCGCGCCAGGCATCCACCAAGGGGGCCCAGAGAAATTTGACCGTCCACGCCAGACCAATCAGGCTCAAGAGACCAATTTCTGCCGGACCGACGCCGGCCTGGCGCAAGTTCACCGGGAAAAGGTCGTAAAACAGTCCGAGGGGCAGCCCTTCGGAAAAATAGAGGATGGCCACCCAGGCCATCAGACGCCGAGCGCCCCAACGGGTTTCTCGGGCTGCTTGATTGGTTGATTGCATCCCCCGATTCTAGGAAAGCGCGGGGGCAAGCTCGGGTTTGACGGGCAGAAACCGGATTTTTCTGACCCTTGCCCTTCAGTTTCCAAGACAAGATGCCGATACCGGACATGGGTCGCCCCCAGGTAGTTAATTGGGGCGAACGCCGTAGGAGGCACAATGAACTTTCGTACCAAAATCTGGATGTTGCCCATCAGCGCTGCCGCGGTCTTCGTGGTGGGCGTGGGTGTCAGCTTTGCCGTGGGTGAGCGCACCTCCGACGTGCTGAAACACCTGCACGAGGTGGACAACCCCCATTTCGCCTACATCAACACCATCGATCGCAGCACCGAGCAGCTCAAGTTGACGCTGCAAACCGCCGCGGCCGAGGGCGATGCCGACAAGCTCAAGGAAACCGACGTGATGGTGGCCTCGGCGCACGATGCGCTGGCCAACATGCAGAAGTTGTCGGAAAAAACGGCCATTGCCAAGGAACTGGCCCAGGCGTTTGATGCCTACCAGGTTCCAGCCATTGGTTCGGTTCGCGCCGTGCTGACCAACCAGCCCCCTGGCGATGCCCTGCAGCGCATGCAAACCGCGCTGACTGGCCTGCAAAAGCAGCTGGACGAACAAAAAGCATCGGCCAAAGCCGCGATTGACGAAGCGCAGGACGGCGCCCGTCGTGGTGTGAACACCAACCTGTGGGTCACCATTGCTACGGGCGTGATCGTGCTGGCCGTGCTGGGTCTGGCCTCCGCGGCCATCGTGTCCTCGGTGTGGCAAGACCTGGGCGATGAGCCCTCCAACCTGCGCCAGCTGGTTCGTCGCATTGCCGATGGTGATCTGGATGTGGACCTGGGCCACGTCACCGCTCAGGACAAGTCGCTGCGCGCCTCGGTCATTGCCATGACGCACCGCCTGCGCGACACGATTGCCCTGATCCGCCAGGCAACCGATTCGATCTCGACGGCCTCGACCGAAATTGCCAGCGGCAACCAGGATCTGTCGTCTCGCACGGAAAACACCGCCTCGAACCTGCAGCAAACCGCCAGTTCGATGGAAGAGCTGACCGGCAATGTGCGCCAAAGCGCCGACGCTGCCCGCCAGGCCAACCAGTTGGCATCGGGTGCGGCGTCAGCGGCCCAACGCGGCGAAGAGATCGTGTCGCAAGTGGTGTCGAACATGTCGGAAATCGACGACGCCAGCCGCAAAATTACGGAAATCATCACCGTGATCGACGGCATTGCCTTCCAGACCAACATCCTGGCGCTGAACGCGGCGGTGGAAGCCGCCCGCGCTGGCGAACAAGGCCGAGGCTTCGCCGTGGTGGCCGGCGAAGTGCGCTCGCTGGCTCAACGCAGCGCCAACGCCGCCAAGGAAATCAAGTCGCTGATCAACGCCTCCAGCGAAAAGGTGGAGTCGGGCTCGAAGCTGGTGAAGGATGCCGGCTCATCGATGATGGAAATCCTCAACAGCGTGCAGCGCGTGTCGGACATCATTGGCGAAATCTCGGCTGCCTCGACCGAGCAGAGCCAGGGCATTGGCCAGGTGAACCAGTCGGTGACCCAACTGGATCAGATGACCCAGCAAAATGCCGCCTTGGTCGAACAATCGGCCGCAGCGGCGGAAAGTCTGAAAGATCAAGCCGCCCGTCTGGCGCAAGCTGTGTCGGCCTTCAAGCTGGGCCACGCCCAGGCCGAAGCACACGGGGCCGCTCAATCGGTGATCGCGCGTGCCAAGGTCAGCGCGGCCACCAGCGTCAAGCCTCAGACCAGCTACACCCCACCGGCCAGCAAGCCGGTGCAAGTGGCTGCCGCCCCCAAACTGAGCAGCCCCGCCGTGAGCGAACCGATGGAGTCACCTGCGGCCGCCCCGAAGGCCAGCAACGCCTCGTCCCACGACTCGGACTGGGAAACTTTCTGATGGTGTAGCCGCATCACGCGGCCCGCCCCCCAGACCTGACGCCGGCTTCCAGCCGGCGTTTTTCATGGCGCCAAGCGTTTTTCGCGCTACCCTAGCGGCCCTGATGAGCGCCTCCCTGAAATTCGCAGCCAATTTGTCCTGGCTGTACACCGACTTGCCCTTCCTGGACCGATTCGCCGCCGCGGCGGCCGACGGCTTCCAGGGTGTGGAATGCCTGTTTCCGCATGAACACCCACGTGCCGAGGTCGCTGCTCGCCTGCGTGATCTGGGGCTGCAATTGGTGCTGTTCAATGCCGAGCCGGGTCGGTGGGCTGCGGGTGAACGCGGCTTGGCCAGCCTGGCCGGTCGCGAAGCCGAGTTTCGCGACACCATCACGCGCGCCCTCGATCTGGCACAGGCGTTGAATTGCCCACGCGTGCACGTGATGGCTGGGCTATGCCAGGACAGCGATCGGACAGCGGCCTGGGCTCGCTATGAATCGAACCTGGGCTGGGCGGTTGACCAGGCGCGCCAAGCCGACCGCATCCTGATGATCGAGCCCATCAACGGTCGCGACATGCCCGGCTACCTGTTGCAGCGGCAAGCCGAGGCACACACCTTGGTCGAGCGTATCGGATCCCCCCATTTGCAAGTGCAAATGGACCTTTACCATTGTCAGATTGTTGAAGGTGCCCTGACCACGAAGCTGCGCCACTGGCTGCCCAGCGGACAGGTGGGCCACCTGCAGATCGCAGCCGTTCCTGACCGGGGCGAGCCCGATCAGGGCGAACTGTCCTACTCCCATGTGTTTGCCGAACTGCGCGCCCTGCATTGGGCGGGCTGGATCGGCTGTGAATACCGGCCTCGTCAGGCTGGCGCAGGCGGCACCTCGGCTGGCCTGGGCTGGCTGCGCGAAGCTCGGCGCTGATGCGTCCTTGTGAGGCTTGCATGTCCATCGTTTTTCCTGCTTCCATCACCGCCCGCGACGGCACCCGCCTGGTCACCCAGCATTGGCCTTTGCCGACTGGCACCGCCCCTCAAGGGGTGATTCTGGTGGTGCACGGCCACGGCGAACACGTTCGCCGCTACAAGCATGTGGCCGCTCACCTCAACGCCCTAGGCTGGGCCGTGGTCGGCTATGACCACCGTGGGCACGGCCTGTCAGAAGGACAGCGTGGCGGCTTGAAGCAGTCTGACGACTACCTTCACGATCTGGCCCACATGATCGACACCACACGGGCGGCCTACCCTGGCCAGAAGCTGGTGTTGCTGGCACACAGCCTGGGCGGGTTGATTGCGGCACGCTTCGTGGCCGCCACGGCCACCCCGGCAGAATCAGCCGATGCAGCCCCCTGGAGCCGTCCGGTCGACGGCCTGATTCTGTCGTCGCCCGCGCTGCTGCTCAACATCAACGCGATTCAGCAATTCCTGCTCAACACCGTGGCCAAATGGCTGCCCGACTTTGCCGTGGCCAGTGGCCTGAAGGCCGAGTGGGTGAGCAACGACCCTGCAGAAATCAAAGCCTATCTGGCTGACCCCACGGTGCACGACCGCATCACGGGGAAGACCAGCCGCTTCATGATTGAAGCGGGCGAGTGGGTGCGCAATCGGGCACCGAACTGGACCGTGCCCACCCTGCTGCTTTGGGCGGGCTCAGACAAATGCGTGGCCCCCGCCGGCTCGGCCGAATTCAGCGCCAAGGCGCCCAAGCAGTTGGTCACCAGCCAGCCGTTTGCCCACATGGCCCACGAGATCTTCAACGAACCCGACCGCGAAAAGGCCCTGGCCCCCCTGGGCCCGTGGCTGAAGCAAGTTTTTGGAACCTGACATGGCGCTCAAAGCCACCATTTACAAAGCCCAGATCAACTTGGCCGACATGGACCGCAACGTCTATGCCGACCCAGCCATCACGATTGCCCGCCATCCCTCCGAAACCGACGAGCGCATGATGATTCGTGTGCTGGCTCTGGCTCTGGGCTGGCCTGCCGACACCTCGGAAGGCACTCTGGAGCTGGCCAAAGACATGTGGGAGCCAGACGAACCCGCGCTGTGGCAGAAAAACTTTTCTGACGAAATCCTGCACTGGGTAGAAGTGGGGCAACCCGATGACAAGCGGCTGATGAAGGCCAGCGGCCGCGCCCGTGCCGTGTCGGTGTGGGCCTTCCAGAACAGCACGCCGATCTGGTGGGACAACCTGGCCAACAAAGTCAGCCGCGCCCAGAACCTGACCGTGTGGCAGATTCCCACCGAGCAAAGCCAGGCCCTGGCCACCTTGGCTCAGCGCAGCATGCAATTGCAAATGACGGTGCAAGACGGCACCGTGTGGGTCAACGGCGGGGACACCACCGTCGAGATCACGCCACTCAAGCTCAAAGGCTGAGCTCCGTGAGGCCCACCCTGCGGTGGGCCAAAGATCAGGCCTCGCGCAACTCGCGGCGCAAGATCTTGCCCACCGGGGTTTTGGGCAACGAGTCGACAAACACAATGTGCTTGGGTCGCTTATAGCCCGTGAGGTTGCGCGCGCAGTGCTCGCGCACCTGCTCTTCGCTCAGATCAGGGCGGTTGCGCACCACGAACAGCTTCACGGCCTCGCCTGAATGCGCATCGCGCACGCCCACGGCCGCGCACTCGAACACCCCTTGCAGTTGGGCCACCACGTCTTCCACCTCGTTGGGGTAGACGTTGAAGCCCGACACCAAGATCATGTCCTTCTTGCGGTCCACGATGCGCACGAAACCGTGCTCGTCCATCGTGGCAATGTCGCCGGTTCGGAAGAATCCGTCTTCGGTCATGACTTTGGCCGTTTCCTCGGGGCGGTGCCAGTAGCCGGCCATCACCTGCGGGCCCCGTACGGCCAATTCGCCCGGGGTGCCAAAGGGGCGGGCATGACCGTCTTCATCCAAGATCAGCACATCGGTTGAAGGCAGGGGCAAGCCAATGCTGCCCGTCACCCCCATGCCATTGACCGGGTTGCAAGTCACGGAGGGCGAGGTCTCGCTCAAGCCGTAGCCCTCGGCAATGGCGCAGCCCGTCTTGTCTTTCCACAAGCGAGCGGTGGCTTGTTGCACCGCCATGCCGCCGCCCACCGAAATGCGCAGCCCACTCCAATCGACTTTGTCGAAGTCTGGGTGTTGGGCCATGGCGTTGAACAGCGTGTTGACCGCCGGAAAGCTGTGGAACTTTTTGCCCCGCAAGGCCTTCAGCGTGGCTTTGATGTCGCGTGGATTGGGGATGAGGATATTGCGTGCCCCCACCCGCAAGCCGAACATCATGTTCACGGTGAAACCGAAGATGTGATACAGCGGCAGCGCGCACACCATGACAGGCTGCTCGCCCTCGGGCACTTGTTTCCACAGCGGGTGGTTCCAGGCTTCGCTTTGCAGCAGGTTGGCAATGATGTTGCGGTGAAGCAGCATGGCCCCCTTGCTGACCCCAGTGGTGCCACCGGTGTATTGCAGCACAGCCAGATCTTCAGGGCCTGGGTTGGCTTCCAACAAGGTCATGTGCCGGCCATGCTCCAACGCGTGCCGGAATCGAACGGCCTGAGGCAGCTTGAACGGCGGCACCATTTTCTTCACATGGCGAACCGCCGCATTCACCAGCGCGCCCTTGAATCCACCCAGCATGTCGCCCAATGAGGTCAGGACCACGTGCTTGACAGGGGTGCGCTCGATCACCTGCTCCAGGGTTTGGGCAAAGTTCTCGATAACCACCATGGCCTTGGCCCCCGAGTCCTTGAGCTGATGCTCTAACTCGCGGGGCGTGTAAAGGGGATTGACGTTGACCAGCACGAAGCCTGCCCGCAAGATGGCCAGCACGGCCACTGGATACTGAGGCACGTTGGGCAGCATCACCGCCACACGGTCGCCTGGGTGCAAGCCCAATGATTGCAGGTGACAGCCCAAGGCCCACGAGGCCTCATCGAGCTCGGCGTAGGTCCACGACTTGCCCAGGAAATCGCAGGCGATGCGCGAGGCGTGTTTGATCAGGCCTTCGTCGATCAGTTCGACCAGCGATTGATAGACCGACGGGTCGATCGTGGCAGGCACATCTTTGGGGTACTGAGCCAGCCAGACGCGATCGATTTCGCGTTCGGAGTCGAGGAGTTGGGTGGCAGCGCGGTTCATGCCCCCATTCTTGTCCTACGCCAAGACCGCCGATAGGGGGATCGCCCCTAGGTGCAAGCCTGGGGGGACCGAATTGGCACCCCCAGGCACCAGGGTCAACCCGCGCGCAGCACTGCCGCGAAGGCTTGCGCCACACGGTCCACGTTGTTGGCGTTCAGGCCAGCGGCACACATGCGGCCGCTGCGCAGCACATACACGCCGTGCTGCTCGCGCAGCGCATCGGCCTGCTGGGGGCTGACACCGGTGTAGCTGAACATGCCGCGCTGGTCGATGAAGTAGCGCACATCACGTCCCGGCAGGCGCTCGACCACGCCGTCGTACAGGCGCTGTCGCATCACCTTGATGCGCTCACGCATTTGGGTCAGTTCGTTTTCCCACATCTGGCGCAGCTCAGGGGTTTGCAACACGCGGGCCACGATTTGGCTGCCATGGGTGGGTGGGCTGGAGTAGTTGCGGCGCACCGCCGACATCAGTTGCCCCAGCACCAGTTGCGCCTGAGCCTTGTCAGGGCAGACCACGCTGAGCCCGCCCACGCGTTCGCCATACAGCGAGAAGCTCTTGGAAAACGAGTTAGCCACAAAGAAGCTCACACCCGCGTCGGCCAGGGCCCGCAAGGCAAAGGCGTCGTCGTCAATGCCGTCGCCAAAACCTTGGTAGGCAATGTCGAGGTAAGGCAGCAACTGACGGCGCTGAATGACCTCGATCAACTGGCGCCACTGCGCCTGGTTCAGGTCCACCCCAGTGGGGTTGTGGCAGCAGGCATGCAGCAACACGATGCTTTGCGCGGGCAAGGCGTCAATGGCCGCCAGCATGGCGTCGAACTTCAAACCCTTGGTTTCAGGATCGTAGTAGGGGTAAGTGTTGACCTGGAAGCCCGCGCCCTCGAACATGGCGCGGTGGTTGTCCCAGGTGGGGTCGCTGACCCAGACCTGCGAGTTCGGGAAGTAGCGCTTAAGGAAGTCGCCTCCCACCTTCAGCCCGCCCGAGCCCCCCAGGGTCTGAATGGTGGCAATGCGACCGCTGCGCACGGCCTCGTGATCAGCACCAAACAGCAGGTGCTGCACGGCTTCGCGGTAGGCAGGGTTGCCGGTCATGGGCAGATAGGGCTTGGGGCCGATCTGGGCCAGCATGGCCGATTCGGCCTGGCGCACGGCGTCCATCACCGGCAGGCGACCTTGTTCGTCGAAGTAAATGCCGATACTCAGGTTGATCTTATCGGCGCGCGGGTCCTTCTGAAAGTCCTCGTTGAGGGTGAGGATTGGGTCGCCCGGATACGGGTCAACGTGCAAAAACATGGGGGTCTCCGTTGTCGAAAGCCTGATTCGGCGCAAGCTCGCATTATCGCGATCGCCCGCCACGAGAAATGCGCCACAAATCCTGGGCTGTGTCTCCGATTGCAAAGCCCCCCGGGAGCGCAATGTATCGACTTGATGTCGAACGCACGTTTCGAGCCCATGCCATGCTTCACGCCCTGCCCTCAACCGCTCCGCGGTCTGCCATGTTGACCTTGGCCCGACTGATTCGGGCTGCAGGGGTCTCTCTGGTCGCATCCATCTTGGCCGCATGTGGCGGCGGGGGTGGAGGCGGCTCCAGCAGTACGGGCAACACCGGTGTGTCGAGCACCACCACCGAAGGCGCCGGTTTCCCACTGGGCGTGGTGCTGCACCCGCCCACCTATTTGATCTCTGGCGCGCCGGCCTCCTTGGCAGACAGCCCCGTGGTCACCGCTGTGGCCCAGGGGCGGCAGACGCTGGATGGGCAACTGATCAATGCGACCGGGTTGTTTGACCCGGCCCATCTGGGTCGCGCGGGGTGCTACGCCCCTGCCCTGGCCTACTCCACCCACGACGACCAACCCAGCGCCCCCGATGGCTGGCTCAACGAGGGCGACGTGGCCATGTGGCAAACCCATGATGGCGGCCAGCCCTGCTCTGCAGCCGAGCTAGAGCAGCAACTCGGCCCACTGACCCGACAGACGCGACAAGGCCTGCTGTTGATGGCGCTGCTGCGTCAACGTTCGGTTTCAGCCGGCGCCTCGCCCTTGCCTGACCCCGGCACCACCCGCGATCTGACCGCCACCGTCGCAACGATCTTGGCGCCCCTGCTGAATGGGATCGCGGTGCAGTCCGCCACGGTCAGTGCCGCAAGCGACGCTGCCTTGTACACCTACCGCCTGGTGCTGACTCGCGGCAGCGGTGGCAGCGCCGAGAGCCTGGAAGTGACGCTGCGGCACACCCCCAACGACACCAACGAACGCTTTTCTGGCGTGCTACGCCTGACCCACAGCCACCTCAGCCATCTGGCCGCAGAAGGCTGCAGTGACACCGTTGACAGTGGTACCGGCCTGTACCGAGTGGCCCACGCGGCCTCCTTGGCTTACAACCGCTACGACAACGCCTTGATCACACGCCTGCGCTCAGCGCAGTTCTGCGGCGCCCCTTCGTCGGGGTCGGGCGACCACTTTGGAGACCTGGTATCCACCACCGAGTACGGCGAGATGGACACCACCGTCGCCCTGGGCCCCAGCGGCCTGCGCAATGGCACCCGGGGCTGGCGACGCGAATTGGTGCGCTACAGCGCCGATGTGGACCTCAACACCGGCCTGGGAGACCACCTTCATGGTTGGCAAATCACTCCGCAAGACGATCGCAGCCGCCTGTTCCTGGCCCATCTGGACCAACCCGGCGGCACCATTCGCGCGCAAGTGTTCCACGGCGCCGGCACCAACCTGTCTACCAGCGATGGGGTTTTGACAGGCATGTACTGCAACTGGAGCGGCCCCGGCGCCTCCCTGGCGGCCTTGAGCATCGCATTCCAATCGCAAACCTTGCTGCTGCAAGGCGGCGGCTGGCAGGTCAACCAATCGGCCCTGGCCTATGCCCCCACCAACAGTTGCCAGGCCAGCCACACCATGCGCTTTGACGCCAATGGCGACGGCGTTCTGGGTGGCACCGAGGGCAATGATGCCGCATCGGGTCTGGATGCCCCGACGGGCGGCCGCACCGATGTGCAGTCGGAAGCGGTGGAGCGCGGGTACTGGACGCCCACCCTGTTCTGAGCGGGCACCCCGCATCAAGCGGGCCATGTAAGGAAACGAAACAAACCTGTCGTGTGCGTTTTGACGCTCGACAGGTTTTGTTTTTTCCGACAGAATCCACCCCATCGACAACAAATGTGCGGATCGCACATTTAATCAAACACCCCAAAGGACCGATCATGAACTTCACATCTCTGCGCGCCCCCCTGCCCCGCACGCTGACGGCCGTTGGCCTGAGCGCCGTCATGCTGGCCTCTTTGGTGGCGTGCGGCGGCGGTGGCAGCGGCAGCACCGACACCACCAGCAGCACCTCCGGCACCCAAACTTACAGCGGCACCGTCAGCGGCCTGGGCTCCATCGTGGTCAACGGTGTGCGTTTCTCCACCACGGGCGCCACCACCACCGATGGCGACGACCCCAGCCAGGCCTACACCCAGTCGTTCAAGCTGGGCGCCACCGTGGTGGTGAAAGGCAGCGTGGACGGCAGCGACGGCCAAGCCACTTCCATTGAAGTCATTGGCGGCATCCGCGGCCTGGTCACCGACGTCAACCTCAGCAACAGCACCTTGGTCGTGGCCGGCCAATTGGTCAAGTTCGACACCAACACCGTGATCGACGGCGAAGGCGATGCCACCTTCACCCTGGCCTGGTTGGCCGCCAACTGGAGCGGCAGCAGCATTGCCATCGAGGTCTATGGCACGGCCGACGCCAGCGGCGCCATCGTGGCCACCCGCATTGAAAAGAAGGACCCCGCCGCGCTGGTTTATGCCGTCAAGGGCTATGTGGTGCCCGGCTCCATCAACACCACCACCAAGCACTTCAGCATGCTGATCAAGCATGGCTTCTCGCTGGCCGCCACACCGGTTGATGTGGACTACTCCAGCGCCAACGTGTTGCCCAACGGCGCCGAACTGCGTGACGGCGTGGGCGTGCGCGTGCTCAGCAGCGTGAACCCCGCCGGCCAGACCAGCCTGACCGCCACCAAGTTGCTCATTAAGAGCGACCGTGGCGTCAACGGCTCGGCAGCCAAGCTGCATGGCGTGGTCAGCAACATCACCGGCACCACCTGGACCATCGGCGACGTGACGATTGACGTGTCGCAAAACCCCATCCTGCGCGGCTTTGCCAGCTTGAACGCAGTCACCGTGGGCACCGAAGTGCGCGTGGCAGGCCTGTTCAAAAACAACGTGCTGACCGCCAAGTTCGTCGAATCGGATGACTACGACCGCGACCATGAGGGCGGCGCTGTGAAGCTGTTCGGCGTGGCCACCGGCGTGGACACCAACACCAGCACCTTCTCCGTGCAAGGCGTGACCGTGAAGGTCGTGAGCATCGGCGGCCTGCCTTTGCCCACCCTGCCCACTGAAGGCGCCTATGTGGAAGTGCTGGCCACCCAGATCAACGGCGTGCTGACAGCCGTGCGCATCCAAAGCCCCAGTACCCCGAAGGCCTTCGAGGTGTTCGGCACCACGCTGTGCACCAACGGCGTGTCCGATCTGCAGGCCACCTTCGGGCTGACCCTGCTGGCACGCACTGTCAACGTTGATGGCCGCAACGCCGTCATCAAGGCGGAAGACCGCGTGAACCTGGCTGCCTCCGACACGCCCAAGACCTGCCTGCTGGAAGTCAAGGGCACCAGCAGCACCACAGCTGGCGTGACCACCATCGCCGCCACCAAGATCGAGATCAAGCGTCGCTTCTGATCTGCGACCACTCTCTCAATCTCCCTCCCTCTTCAGGCCACCTCCGGGTGGCCTTTTTTTATGCGGCCAAGGCCTTCTCGATGTCAGCCTTCAAGGCCGCAGGCTTGTCGGTGGGGGCATAGCGGCCCAGCACCTGCCCGTCCTTGCCGATCAGGAACTTGGTGAAATTCCACTTGATCGACTTGGTGCCCAAAATGCCCGGCGCCTCTTTCACCAGCCACTGATACAGCGGGTGCGCCTTGGGCCCATTCACATCGATTTTGGCCATCATGGGAAAGCTCACACCGTAATTGATCTGACAGAACGACGCGATCTCGGTGTTGTTGCCCGGGTCTTGCGAGCCAAACTGATTGCAAGGAAAGCCCAGCACAGTCAGCCCCTTGCCCTCAAAGTCCTTCCACAGCGACTCCAGCCCTTCGAACTGCGGCGTGAAGCCACACTGGCTGGCCGTATTCACCACCAGCAGCACCCGCCCCTTGAATTGATCCAGTCGAACGGTTTGCCCTGCAATGGTCTGGGCCTCAAAGTCGTACACCGTGCTCATGCAAGCCTATCCTTGTGTTTGTGAATCGATGAAGGCGTCAGACTAACCGAGAGCGCAAATCGCAGAACCTCATGGGGATATGGCAACCCCAGCGCCTTTGCGTTATACGTCGCTCAGCTAGCCTGTCAGGCTGGCCTGACCCGATTTGCCACAAAGGCCCTGCCCATGGGCCTCTCGCTCACGTTTCCCCTAGTGTCCGCGCATGGCAACTGCTGTCTGAAAGACCTACACTGAAACATCCTAGGCACCCCGCCACAGGAGCTTTGCCATGCCTGACTTCATCCCCGCGTCACCCACCGACCCGGCGCCCTGGCGAGGAAGTACATCCGCCCGACGCTCATCCCTTCCCACTGGCGTATCTGACACCATGGCCGACGATGCCCAACGCCTTCTAGACGAACTACACGTGCGACACGACGCCTTCGAACAACAAGGCCAGGTCCTGAAACAGGTCCAGGCTGCCCTGCAACGCGCCCAAAGCACCAATCAGGAACTGGCCCTGGTCGCCGACCGCGTGACCGATGCCATCCTGATCTGCGACGCGCAGCGCTGCATCAAATGGGTCAACCCCAGCTTCACCCGCCTCACCGGCTTCACCCTGACCGAATGCCACGGTCAGCTCACTGAAGAACTGCTCAGCGGCCCCCACACCGACCCCACCGTCATCACCCGTGTCAACCAGACCCTGGCCCAAGGCCAGGCGGTCGACAAGGTGCAGGTCTGCCACCACCGCAAAGACGGCGAACCCTTCTGGGTGGAGCGCTCGGTGCAGCCCATCATGGGCCCCGAAGGCCAGATCAACCGCTACATCGAGGTGCTGACCGACATCAGCGCCGCGCGCCGCGCCGAAGCCGAGCACGCCTTGCGCCTGCAAGCCGAAGTGGCCCTGGCCACCAAGGCCGAATTCCTTTCGCGCATGAGCCACAGCATGCGCTCGCCGCTCAACGCCATCCTGGGCTTCACGCAGTTGCTCGACATGCTCGACGACCGCTCACTGCCCGAAGCCCAGCGCCGCCAGATCAGCCACATCCACACCGCCGGGCAGGAATTGCTCTCGCTGCTGGACCAGGCGCTGGAATACGCGCGCCTGGATGAGCGCGCCGTGGGCATTCGCCCGCAACGCGTGGACCTGGGCATCATGCTCAAGGAAATCCGCGCCTCGCTGGAAGACGAAGCCACCGCGCAGGAAATCACCGTGGTGGTCGACAGCCAATGCCCCCCTGTGTGGGCCGACCCGCAGCACACCCGCGCCATCTTGTCGAACCTGTTGAGCAACGCCATCAAGTTCAGCCCATCGGGCTCGACCGTCTGGCTCAATGCCCACATGTCACAAGACGAACGCATCGGCGTGGTCGAAATCAAAGACCAAGGCTTCGGCATTGAACAAAACGACCTGACCCGCTTGTTCAAGCCCTTCACCCGGCTCGACACGGGCGGCAACAAGACCCGCGGCCATGGCCTGGGCCTGGCCGTGTCGCAGCGCCTGGCAGAACTCATGCACGGCAGCATCGAAGTCAGCAGCACCTTGGGGCGTGGCAGTGTGTTTGCGTTGAAGCTGCCCCTGGCAGAAGGCCTGAGCCCGAACAAATTGGGCACCAACCGTAGCAGCGAGCCCCCGGTCATGCTGCCACCGCTGCGCGTGGTTCACATTGAAGACAACCCGCTCAACCGCAGTTTGGTGGAAGCCATG
Source organism: uncultured Aquabacterium sp. (assembly GCA_964453105.1). Lineage (GTDB taxonomy): Bacteria > Pseudomonadota > Gammaproteobacteria > Burkholderiales > Burkholderiaceae_C > Aquabacterium. The sequence continues at coordinate 19,164 of CAYVOP010000003.1, forward strand.
TTCAGCGCCTACCCACAGGTGCGCCTGCATTCGGCCGAAACCGCTGCGGAAGGACAAGCCGCCATCGAGTCGATGAACCCCGATGTGGCGCTGGTCGACATCAACCTGCCCGACGGCAGCGGCCTGGATCTGTGCCGACGCATCCGTGCGCAATCGCAGTTCCGGCACTTGCCGATGATTGCCTTGAGCGCCGACGCCCTGCCCGAGCACATCGCCAAGGCCCTGCAAACCGGCTTCAACCACTACCTGGTCAAGCCCTTGCAGATCACCCGCCTGTTGACCATTTTGTCGACCTTGCCCACCACCCAGGCGGCACCGCCGCATGCCTGATGCCAGACCGGGCCGCTTCGGCGGCTCAGTCTGCGCCCAGGCGCTCGGCGGTCCAGCGGATCAAATCGAGCCACATCTGGCGAATCTCGGCGTCTTGCGGCGTGCGCAAGGCGCTGGGCAACTCGATGGTCACCACCGGCACCTTGCGGTGCACCCCGCCGTAGTTGCCCAAGCTGCCGGGGAAGATGCCGACCTGATCCAGGTACAGGCGACCCAGCCGCTGCGGGGGCACGGTCGGGCCGTCGAAATCCAGCACGCCATACGGCGCATGCACCGACACGATCAGATCGGGCTTCCACTGATCCATTTCACTGTGCACCCAGCGCGACTCAGGCTCGGACAGGGGCTTGGGCCCTGGGTAACGACGAGGATCCTTGCGGGTGCGCTGATTCCAGTAAAACGAGGCTTCCTTGTCCCAATTAGGGGTGGGGAAGTTGCGATTCAGATCGACCCCGTTGGCATTGGTGCGCCGAGGCTTGTCCAGCAGCATGCCATCAGGGTTGATCAGCGGCACAAAGCGCCAATGCACATTCGAGGGAATTTCGCGGGCCGTGGCAATCCAGTGCAGCACCAGCGAGGTTGACGACAGCTCATCGCCATGCATGCCCCCCAGCACCAGCACTTTCAGGCGGGCCTGGGGCGACACCACATCGCGCCGCAGCAAGGGCCGGCCCTGAACCGAGCGCCCTGGGGTTTGGGCCAGATCGGCCTCGGTGCACACGGCATGCGGCAAATTGGGCAGGCGCCGGCTGACCCAATCGCAAAAGCCCTGCGCGTTAGTCCATTGCCGCAAGGCCTGCGGCACGGTGCTGGAAGCATTTGACATCGAGGGCGCTGCCTGCGCGGCAGGGGCCAACCAAGTGGCCCAGCCGAAACCACATGCCAACAGCCCCGCACGCCAAGCCGTCATGCGCGGCCGACACTCATGCCCCTTGATCTGCATGACCCGGCCCGTTCAGCGCGCCAGGGCTTTGAGCGCCTGCTTGATGCCGTCGCTCACCGACACATCGGGCGGCAACTGTTTGAGCGCCGCCTGCGCTTCCTTGTCGGAATAGCCCAGCGCTATCAGGGCTTGCAAGATGTCGCCCTGCGTATCGCTGGCCACAGCAAACCCGGGCTTGGACAGCACCGGGGCCAGCTTGCCTTTGAGTTCAAGCAGCAAACGCTCGGCCGTTTTCTTGCCCACGCCTGGCACCTTCACCAAGCGCGAGGCATCCTGGGCCGACACGGCCTGGGCCAGCTCGTCGGTATTGAGGCCCGACAACAGCGCCAGCGCAATGCGCGGCCCCACGCCGCTGATCTTGATCAACTCGCGGAACGACTCACGCTCGCCTGCGGTCAGAAACCCAAACAGCAGCTGGGCATCTTCCCGGACGATGAACTGAGTCAGCAAAGTGACCTTGGCGCCCAGCTCTGGCAGGTTGTAGAAGGTGCTCATGGGCACCTGCACTTCGTAGCCCACGCCGTTGACGTCGACCAGCACAAAAGGGGGCGCCTTTTCAGCCAGCACCCCCGTCAGACGGGAAATCATCGGCAGGAACTCAGCGGCGGAACAGGCCCAGACGCTGCGCTTCCAAAGCGGCCTCAGCGCGCGAGGACACGTTCAGCTTGCGATAGATCTGCTTGACGTAGTCGGCAATGGTGTGACGCGACAGGTTCAACTGTTGGCCGATTTCCGGCAGCGTGAAGCCCTTGGCCACGCGCAACAGCACTTCGTTTTCGCGGTCGGTCAGTTGCACGTGCGGCGTGACGGTATCGGGCTGCTGGGCCGGCTGCATGCGGGCCTGCGCGGTGAAGTACTGAATCACGCGGCGGGCAATGGACGGCGACAGGGGCGGTTCGCCCTGGCTGATGCGATGCAGTTGCTCGGCCAGTTGCTCGCGCGACTGTTCCTTGAGCAGGTAACCGAAAGCCCCTGCTTGCAGCGCGGGGAAGAGGTGATCGTCGTCGTCGTGAATGGTCACGACCACCGACTGCACATCGGGCTGCTTTTCACGCAAGGCCTGCACCACCTCCACACCCGAACCATCGGGCAGACCCAGGTCGATCATGGCCACGTCGAAACGCATGGCGCTGACCAACTCCAGCGCGTCATGAATGCGCGAGGCTTCGCTGATCTGGGCATCCGGAAACACCTGCAGAGCCAGTGTCTTGAGCCACGCACGAATTTCGGGCAGGTCTTCAAGTAACAGGATTTGCTTCATGGATGGGGCCTCACTTCAAGTATCAAAATTGGGAGCTGGCAGGAAAGATCGAGGAATAACCCGACGCCGCTGCCGCATCTCGCATGCTAGCAGCGACAGCCGCCGCTGCGGGAGAAGATGCAGGCTTAGGGGTCTGCATGGTGGCAACTTCCAACGGTAGGGTCAAACGAATCACGGTGCCGAAGCCCGGACCGGACTCGACCAGACACTGGCCATTGAGTTGCTTGGCGCGGTGCTTCATGCTGGTCATGCCATGGCCTCGATCCGGGCGGCTGTCGAGTTCCAGCGGAATGCCCTTGCCGTTGTCCTGAATCAGCAGCACGAAATCATGCAAATCCAGATGCACCTCTGCCTGGATGATGACATGCGAGGCGCTGCTGTGCTTGATGATGTTGCTGACCGCTTCCCGCACGATCCGTGTAGTTTGCACGTAAGTGCGCGACGACAGCGGTTCTTCGATCGTGTCGTTGGGATTGCGCCACTCGCACTCGATGCCCGCCTGCCCCAGGCGCGACACCACCTCCGAACGCCAGTCGGCCAACGCGTCAGACAGCACCATGGGCCGCCCGGTCAGTCCCCGCACAGACAGGCGCATTTCTTCCAGCGCTTCGCGTGCCAGCGTGGAGATGCGGTCGTTGTCGCTGGTGTGAACAATCGTGAGCAGCTTGGCGCCCAAGTCATCGTGCAGGTCGGCGGCGATCCGTTTGCGTTCTTTCTCGGCGATCTGCTCCACACGCAACTCGGCAATCTGGTTGAAGTTGCGCTCGATTTCGGCGCTGATTTCCTGCACCCGCTTTTCCAACTGCTGGCGTGCGCCCTCGGCTGTTTTCAGCGCACGGGCATACACCTGAATCAAACGCACCGCCACAGCGGCGTACAGCAAGGGCATGACCAGGTGGGTCACATGCACCCCCCACAGGCGCACCACACCGTTTTGATAAGACAACTCAATGCCCAGCACTGCGGCCACAGCCCCCAAGGCCCCGCTCATCAGCCAGAACTCGGGCCGTCGCCCCTGCCCCGTGACCCACAGGAAACAAGCAATGGCGGCAAAAATTTCCAGCGCAAACAGCACGTACCAGATGCGCGCAATCAAGAACAAGCGATCAGGCCCCACCAGCAGGCTCAGCGGCAACAGAAAGCACTGCGCCCACAAAGCCCAGTTCAGTTGACGCCTGCGCTTGCCGCGCGACAGAAAACGCATGTTCTGGCCCGCGTACCCCAGCAGGAACTTGATGGCAAAGGCCGTCATGGGGGCAAACATCATGGCCAACAACACTTCCATCGCCGTGTTGTCGATGGGGGTGTCCTGCAACCAGAACTGCCCAGAAATCAGCGACCACCCCAGCGTCAGCAAGCCAAAAAACACCAGGTAATCCAAGCGACGCACCCAGGCCAGGCCCAGCGCGAACAAGCCCAACACCCCCAACACGCCCCCCAACACCTGGGACAAGGTGCTGGTCCAGAATGCGTAGTTGTTGTGCAAGGCACGGATGTCTTCCATCGGCCCCACCTGCACCACCGCCAAGCCACCGGCTCGCTGGCGGGCTGTGACCCGCTTGATGGGGTGACCCACCACCTTCAAATCCAGTTGATTGCCACCGTGCTTCAGCAACGAGGCCGGCAAAGGCACCACGTGCGACTGCGCGCACTGACGCGAGTAGGGCTCGGTCATCCGCCCACCTCGGTACACCAGATGGCCGTTGAGGTGCACCTCCACCGTTGAGCAAGCCCGCTCAATGTAGGCCCCGATCAGGCTGGCGTCCTCCACCGCATTACTGGGGTTGGATTCGAACCCAAAGCGGTACCACACCGCCCCCTGGTAATTGGGATGGGAGTTGGACCAGTCATCGGGCAGGTTGACCACCCGTCCCGGCTGGTCGCCAGGGAAATTGGGCGTGTCGGCCGCCACGGCTTGCGCGGCCTGCAAGGTCTGCAGCGAAGTGTCGGATACGCCACCAGCCGGGCGCACCAAGCGAGGGGTTTCGGCATTGATGGCCACCATGGCCCACCCCACCAGAAGGGAAAATGCCAGGCCCATGGCCAGCAGCAACCACAGACGCCCGGAAGGCGTGGCCACCGCCCCGGAGTCGTCGCCGACATCGTCTTCGCCGCCGATTTCCGTCGACCGGAAGCGCTGGATCAAGGTTTGCCACCCACGCTGAAACATTTTCAAGGAACACTCCGACACTCAGCGGCACCCCATGTGCGGCATGTGATCAGATCATTCTGCAAGATATGTCACCCCTTGAAACCCGGGGCAAGCGACAATTTGCAAGGTTTCTTTATTTTTGCGGCCTCCTTCATGCAACTGCGCCACAGCTTCACCCCTCCAGACAACGCCCGCCTGGCTCACTTGTGCGGCCCCCTGGACGAACACCTTCGCACCATCGAGGCGGCGTTCAACTGCACCCTGACACGACGCGGCGAGCAATTCCGCATTGAAGGCGCCCGTGGCGTGCCCCCCATCGTCGTGGAACTGCTGGAAGCCCTCTACGCCCAGGCCGCCCGCCCACTGAGCCCCGAAATGGTTCAACTGGCCGTGACCTCGTCGCTGGCCACCCACAAGCACAAGGGCAAACACGCCGAAGAAGCCACGGCCCTGCCCGACGAGGCCAGCGACGGCCCCACCCTGCACACCCGCCGCGCCGACCTGCATGGCCGCACGCCCAACCAGGTGCAATACCTACGCAACATCCTGAGCCACGACCTGAGCTTTGGCATTGGGCCTGCAGGCACCGGCAAAACCTTCCTGGCCGTGGCCTGCGCGGTCGATGCCTTGGAACGCAGCAGCGTGCAGCGCATCATCCTGACCCGCCCGGCTGTGGAGGCTGGCGAGCGACTGGGCTTTCTGCCTGGCGACCTGACCCAGAAAGTCGACCCCTATTTGCGCCCCTTGTATGACGCCCTGTACGACCTGATGGGCTTCGACCGGGTCACCAAAGCCTTCGAGAAGGGCCTGATCGAAATTGCCCCCCTGGCCTTCATGCGCGGCCGCACGCTGAACCACGCCTTCATCATCCTGGACGAAGCCCAGAACACCACACCCGAACAGATGAAGATGTTCCTGACTCGCATCGGTTTCGGCTCGCGCGCGGTGGTCACGGGCGACGTCAGCCAGATCGACCTGCCTCGCGGCGCCAAGAGCGGCCTGATTGAGGCCGAGCGCATCCTCAAGAAGGTCAACGGCGTGACCTTCACCCGATTCAACTCGGGCGACGTGGTGCGTCACCCTCTGGTGGCCCGCATTGTGGATGCCTACGACCGCGCCCAGGCCTTTGAAGACAAAGCGGCCAACCAAGCCCAGCGCACGCCACCCGCACCCACTTCCCCCTCTGCCCCATGACTGCTGCCAAACCTGATCTGAGCCTGAGCCTGCAATTTGCCGACAAGCGCCATCGCGACCTGCTGCCCCGACACAAAGTCATGCGCTGGATACGGGCCGCGCTGGAGTCTGACGCCGAAATCACCGTGCGCATGGTGGACGCCGAAGAGGGCCAGGGCCTGAACCGCGACTACCGGCAGAAAGATTACGCCACCAATGTGCTGACGTTTGACTACGCGCACGAGCCGGTCGTGATGGCCGACCTGGTGATCTGCGCCCCGGTGATCGAGCAAGAAGCACAGGAGCAGAACAAGACCTTGCTGGCTCACTATGCCCACATGCTGGTGCATGGCACCCTGCACGCGCAAGGCTGGGATCACATCGAAGAAGACGAGGCCCAGGCCATGGAAGCGAAGGAGCGCGAGATCATGGCAGCCCTGGGGTTCGATGACCCCTATGCCAGCTGAAGGCGAGCACGACTCAGGCCGCTTTCAATGCGGCCCGAAACACATAGCCCACCCGTGACTTGGACTGCAGAGGCACCAGCAAGGGTGTGGCCCGCTCGATGCGACGACGCAGGCGATAAATGGTGGCGTTCAGACCATCGGCCGCGTCGTCCGAGTCCGGGCGGCCGTCCTGGCGCCCAATGCGCTGCCGAAGCGTATCGCGGCTGACGACATCGCCATCGGCCTCCAAAAAGCACTCGATCACGGTCTGATCGGTTTCGCTCAGGTCGATTCTGGCCCCATCGGGCGCGACCAACTGCGCCGCGCGGCGATCCCATCGCCACTCCGTTTCCAGCGGGTTTGCCTGCGTTGCGCGGCGCTGTACTGCTTCAATGGCCAAGGCCACCAGCTCGGACTCAACCGGTTTGGCCAAATACATGTCGGCCCCGGCGCTGAGCGCAGACTTGAACACCTCCGCGCCTGAACGGTGAGACACCACCAGCACGCCCGCGGCCGAACGCCGCCGCAGCAACTTGATCAGGTCGACACCATCAATGCCCGGCAGCACGAGGTCGAGCACATAGAACTGGTAGCCGTAGGGGTCGGCATGCACCAGCAGATCATTGCTGTCACCAAACAGATCAACTTGGATGCCCTGGGCGCGCAGGTCTTCCGCCAGACGCATCGCATATTCTGCATCGCCATCGATGAGCGCCAAGGTACTTGGAATCGAGATGTACTGCATATTCAAAACCAAGTTCACACCCAACCGGATATTGGCCACGAATAAATCATCTCAAGCCCCCACAAATCATCTACCAAGCCATTTATACCAAGCCTTGAAACCATTTTCAAATATATTCACAAAGCGCATATAAGTCATCTAACTCAATAACTTAGGCGCCAATCAGTTAAACCTGACAAAGTGAAGAATGAATTTCCGACAAGCGACCCAATATTTTATATAAATCGATGGATTGGACTTGATTGCCATCAAGGAAAATCAATTAAAACCGAATAACACCCCACGCATTTCGGGGTGCGAATAAATTCAATTTTTGCCAAATGAAAGGCGGGCGCCATGTGGAGGATGAGTGTCGTGAAGACACCCTTGGGCCGACTGGTCGGGGGACTGGCTTGCATCACCGCCGCGGCGGCGTTGCCGCACTGGGCCTGGGCCATCGCGCTGGCCTACGCCGTGCTGACCTGGGGGTTCGCCGCAGGCCCCTTTCGCACCCAGGCCGCCCAGCGGCCAGCCCTGGCGCCCCTGCCGTTCGACGGCGCCCATCACCACCATTTGCCCGCCCTGTGTTCTGCGGTGCTGCCCATTTGGAGCCGGCAACAGCAGGCGGCGCGCCAGCACTTGGGCGAAGCCACTGAACAGCTGGTCACGCGCTTTGCCAGCATGTCAGAGCAACTGTGCGCCACGGTCTCGACCTCTGGCCAGACGGGCCCCGATGACGCGCTGATTGACACCCTGACCCAGGCTCAGATCCAGTTGTCCGGGCTGTTGAGCGATCTGAAAGCGGCCCTGGCCTTGCGCAATCAACTGCTCACCGAAGTCATGGCCATCAGTGGTTTCGTCGAACAGTTGCAGAGCATGGCCACCGATGTGAGCACCATTGCCCGGCAAACCAACCTGCTGTCCATCAACGCCGCCATTGAAGCCGCCCGCGCGGGTGAGCGGGGGCGCAGCTTTGCCGTGGTGGCCAAGGAAGTTCGGCAGCTCTCTACGGAATCCGCCGCCACGGGCGACCGCCTGTGCCAGCTCATTGGCCAGGTCAACAGCGCCATCAAGCGCACACAAACCAGCTACGACACGTTCAGTACCCGCGACCAGGCCCTGATGGCGCAAGCGAGCCGCACCATTGAATCGGTCATTGACAACATCCGCCGCACTGCCACCACGCTCATCGACAACACGCAGACGCTCTGCGAGCAGGGGCGCACCCTCTGCCAGGACATTGATGAGGTGCTGATTTCCGTGCAGGCACAAGACCGCATCAACCAGATTCTGGAGCACACCTGCGCCGATCAGGAGCGCTTGCTGGCCTGGATCAGTCAAGGCCCCGCGACACCGGAAGCCGCAGTCACCCCCGAAAGTTGGCTGACACAGCTCAAGCAGACCTACACCACGGTGGAGGAATTGGCCGCCCACGACGGGCAGGCCACGCCGGGCCACGCGCCCGCAGCGACCGCGTCAACCCGCCCCAGCGACACCGTTTTCTTCTAATCAGGCAGCCTTCAGCCCACTGAGAAAGCCAGTGCTGTTGCCATGCAGGCAACGCGGCTGGTAGGCGCTCACCCGACGCGCAATGGCCGCGATGTGATCGGGCGTGGTCCCGCAGCAGCCCCCGGCGATGTTCAGGAAGCCCGCCTTGGCGAACTCTTCCACATGCCCTCCGGTGATCTCGGGGGTTTCGTCAAAGCCGGTGTCGCTCATGGGGTTGGGCAGCCCGGCGTTGGGGTAGCAGCTGATGAAGGTGTCACCCGCGATCTTCGACAGCTCTTCAACATAAGGGCGCATCAGGGTGGCGCCCAGCGCGCAGTTCAAGCCAATGGCCAAGGGGTGCGCATGACGGACCGAATACCAGAACGCCCCCACGGTCTGGCCCGACAGGATGCGCCCCGAAGCATCGGTCACCGTGCCTGAGATGATGATGGGCAAGCGCTCGCCGGTGTCTTCGAACAGCTCATCCAGGGCGAAGATGGCCGCCTTGGCGTTGAGCGTGTCGAAAATGGTTTCGACCAGCAGCACATCGGCGCCACCTTCCAGCAGCGCCTTGGCCTGCTCGTAGTAAGCCTGGCGCAAGGTATCGAAATCGATGTTGCGGGCACCTGGGTCGTTCACATCGGGGCTGATGCTGGCCGTGCGGGGGGTCGGGCCAATGGCGCCGGCCACAAAACGGGGCTTGTCAGGGGTGCTGTACTTGTCGCACGCTTCACGGGCCATGCGCGCGGCCACGAGGTTCATCTCGTAGGCCAGTTCGGGCATGTCGTAGTCTTCCTGCGCCACCGTGGTGGCCCCGAAGGTGTTGGTTTCGATCAGGTCGGCCCCAGCGGCCAGATACTGCTCGTGAATTTCGCGAATCACCTCGGGCTTGCTCAACAGCAACAGCTCGTTGTTGCCCTTCACATCCTTGTGGTGCTCGACGAAGCGGCTGCCACGGTAATCGGCCTCGGTCAGCTTGTAGCGCTGGATCATGGTGCCCATGGCGCCGTCCAGCACCACAATGCGCTGGTGCATGATCTCGGGCAGCTGGGCCGCGCGGGTGTAGGGGCGACGCTCGACGGGCGGGCGCTGGGAAGCGGAAGAGGCAGCGGTGTTCATGCCCGACATTTTAGAGAGTTGCCAACACCCGATGAGCCGCAGGGGTGCAAGCCGGGCGTATAAATGTCAAATGCACACCGACCTCGACAAGCCCTTGGGTGGCTGGCGCCGCCGTTTCTACACCGTCATCTTTGAATCGGACACTGTGGCCGGGCGACGGTTCGACCAACTCATCATCGGCATGATTCTGGTCAGTGTGGGGGCTGTGATTCTGGACAGCATGGAATCGGTGCGCACCCCCTTCGGTCAGGAACTTGATGCGCTCGAATGGCTGTTCACCGCCGTGTTCACGGTGGAATATGTGCTGCGCCTGGCTTGCACCACCCGCCCACTGAAGTACGCCTTGAGCTTCTTCGGCCTCATCGACTTGCTGTCGGTGCTGCCCTCCTACCTAGCCTTGATCGACCCCACCGCGCTGTTCTTCCTGGATGTGCGCATCCTGCGTCTGATGCGCATCTTCCGGGTCTTCAAACTGACCGGCTATGTTTCGGAATACACCACCTTGGGCCTGGCGCTGCTGGCCAGCCGGCGCAAGATTCTGGTGTTCACGTCCTTTGTGCTGATGGTGGCCCTGCTCATGGCCACGCTCATGTACGTGATCGAAGGCCCTCAAAACGGCTTCACCAGCATTCCCACGGCCATGTACTGGGCCATCACCACCATGACCACCGTGGGCTTTGGCGACATCACCCCGAAAACCGACCTGGGGCGGCTCATTTCTTCGCTGGTGATGCTGCTGGGCTGGAGCGTGCTGGCCGTGCCCACAGGCATTGTCACGGCCGAACTCACGGCACGGCGGGCACGCAGTGGCTCCGTTGCGGAGCCTGAGCCGGCCACGCCAAGGCGCTGCGTGCACTGCGATGCAGAAGGCCACATGGATGCGGCCCGGCACTGCTGGCACTGTGGCGCACCCTTGCCCAAGCCATCAGCGTGAGCCTTCGTCCGATTCGTCGGGCGTGAACAGCGAGTCGCTGAAATCGGGCCTGAGCTTGCCCTCAATGGCATCGGCAGGCAGATGGTCTTCGTCGCCCAGCGCCCACAGCTGCAACTTGTCTGCCGGCATGGGGCGGGCATAGAAAAAGCCCTGCAGTTGATCGCAACCCAGGTCGCGCAAGATGTCTTGCTGGGCGCGGGTCTCCACGCCTTCGGCCACCACTTCCAGGCCCAAGGCATGCGACAGCTTGATCACCGCCTTGACGATGGATCGGGCGTCTTCCTCCCGCTCCAGGTCTTGCACAAAGCTGCGGTCGATCTTCAACTGCCGAGCCGGCAGCTTGCGCAGATAACTCAGACTGGAATAACCGGTACCAAAGTCATCAATCGACAGGGACACATGAATTTGCGCCAAACGCTCGAAGATGCGTAAGGAAGCCTGCGGGTCTTCCATCGCGGCCGACTCGGTGATCTCGAAAGTGATCAACTCGGCAGGCACCTGGTGTTTGTCGAGGGCCGCTTGAACCTGCTCAGCCAGATCGGCCTGCCGCAGTTGATGCACCGACAAATTGATGGCCACGCGCATGCGCAAGCCCATCTGCATCCAGGCGTGGACCTGCCGACAGCTTTCATCGATCACCCAATGGCCCAAGCGGCCAATCAAACCAAAGCGCTCGGCAATGGGAATGAATTCGACAGGGCTGATACTGCCCCGCTCAGGGTGCTGCCAGCGCAGCAAGGCTTCCACGCCCGTTACCCGGCCCGTGCGGCCGTCGATCTTGGGTTGGTAGTGCAGACTCAATCCCTCGTGGTTCTGCATGGCGCGCCGCAAGTCGCGCTGCAGTTCCACCGCACGCTGGGCATCGTGCTCCATGCGCTCTTCATAGAAGCAATGCATGTTGCCACCCGAATGCTTGGCCGAGGTCATGGCCGCATCGGCACGGGCAATCAGTTTGCCCTTGGGCCCGTGATCGGGGTACAGCACCACGCCAATCGAGCAAGACAAGGTCACCTCGCGCCCATCGATCTCGAAGGGCCGATGCAGGGCATCACGCACGCGCCCGGCCACCAGGGCCGCCGACGCCGCATCGGGGTTGCCGTTGACCAGCACCACAAACTCGTCGCCCCCAATGCGGGCCACCGTGTCACCACGCCGCCCCACTTCACGCAGGCGCTGCCCCACGGCGCACAACAGGTTGTCGCCAAAGTGGTGTCCGAAGGAGTCGTTCAGCGGCTTGAAGCCATCCAGATCAATGTAGAGCAATGCCACGCGCCGTTGGCGTTCTTCGGCCCGGCGCACGGCGCGGGTCAGGTGATCTTCCAGCACCAGGCGGTTGGCCAAGCCGGTCAGGCCATCGACCTGGGCCACGCGCTGCAACTGGGCATCGGCGCGCTGCAAAGACTCACTCAAATGGGCCGTGCGTTGCTGGTGCCGCGCGTCGAGCCGCGAGGCGACCCAGGTGGCCACCAGCGCCAGGCCGCAAGCCAGCACCACCAAAATGTTCAACAAGCGCCCAGGCAAGCCGTCCAGGCTCAGGCAAACCGCGTCAGGCAAGTAAGACACCGACGCCACGCTGGCCACATGCAGCCCAAACAGCACCACCCCCAGCAGTACCGCAGACACACCCTGGCGCCAGCCCCGCAAAGACCGGCGAGCCCCGCGCAGCAAGGGGGTGACCATGAAGGTCAAGGTGGCCGTCGCATAGGCCAGCAAGACCGTCGCGATCACCCACGGCCATTGCCACACGCCTGCTGGCGACATTTGCAAAGCAGCCAAGCCTGAGTAATGCACCGCCAGCAAGCCCACGGCCATGCCCGCAGCAGGCTTGGCCCACGGCTGTTTCAGCCAGACATCCTTTTTAGACACCCACAAGGCCCAACTGCCTGTGGCCGTGGCGAACGTCAATGACAGCAAGGCCCAGGTCGGGTCATACCCCACAGCAAAGGGCCAACGCAAGGCCACCATGCCCTCAAAGTGCATGGACCACACACCCAGGCCGATGATGAAACCGCCCACCACCATCCAGCCACGCGCCACCACCGGGTCAGCCGCCCGAACGCGCTTGGCCATGTCCAGCGAGACATAGGCTGTGGCCACGGCCAGCAGCCAGGCCAGCGTGGTGGTCAGCAGGTCATGCTGCGGCACGATCACGGTCGACGCCCCCACCATCAGGCCACCACCGGCGCCGACATGTCTGCAGCATTCGCAGCCACGGTCGGCAAAGAGGCCCGTTGCGCCAGCCAGCCCTGCAAGGCGCTGTCAGGCATGGGCTTGGCATACAGGAAACCTTGCAACTCATCGCAAGCGTAGCGAATGAGGATGTCGGCTTGCGGCTGGGTCTCCACCCCTTCGGCCACCACCTTCAGGCCCAACGCATGCGACAGGCGCACCACCGCTTCCACAATGGCTTGCGCATCGGGGCTGCTGTCGAGGTCGCGCACAAAGGCCCGATCGATCTTGAGCTGCTTGGCAGGCAAGCGGCGCAGATAGCTCAGACTTGAATAGCCCGTGCCAAAGTCATCAATGGACAGTTGCACACCGATGTCTGCCAAGGCATCGAAGACCCGGATGGAGGCATCAATGTCATCCATCGCGGTGGACTCTGTGATCTCCAGAATCAGCATGCGGGCCGGCACGTCATGGCGCGCCAACGCATCTCGCACACGTTGCGGCAAATCGGGCTGGCGCAATTGATGCGCCGAGATGTTCACCGCCACGGGAATGTCCTGCCCCGCATCCAGCCACAAACGCACATGGCGGCAGGCTTCGTCGAGCACCCACAACCCCAGCTCGCCAATCAATCCAAAGCGCTCGGCCACGGGAATGAACAGCCCGGGGCTGACCGATCCGCGCTGTGGATGGGTCCACCTCAGCAAGGCCTCCACCCCCGCCAGTTCGCCATTAGCGCGCAGCTTGGGTTGAAAGTGCAGCATCAGCTCCTGACGCGCAATGGCGTGGCGCAGATCGCGTTGCATGTCAACCTGCTCTGCCCCCCTGCGGTCCATGCCGTGCTCATAGAAGCAATGCACCGCGCCGCCCGCCTTGCGTGCGGTCTGCATGGCATCGGTGGAATGGGCCAGTAACTGCTCGGCACTGGCGCTGTCGGGGTATTGCGCAATGCCGATCGAACTGGTCAGGCTGATGTCCACATCGTCAATCACACAGGGTTCGCGCAGGGCCTGAGCCAGGCGCTGCGCCAGGTGCTCGGCCACATGCACATCACCCAGCCCCAGGCACAGCAGCAAGAATTCTTCGCCCTCCACCCGGGCCAGTACGTCGCGCTCGCGCACCACACCCCGCAAGCGCTCAGACAGATGCTTGACCAGGTTGTCGCCCAAGGCGTGACCATAGGTTTCCACAAACGCACGGTAGCCATCCAGGTGAATGCGCAGCACCGTGGCACGCTCCACCGAATCGCCCTGCAAAGACTGACGCAGATGGGCTTCAAACCCAGATCGATTCAGCAGACCAGAATGCGGATCGCGATTCGCGGCCGCCACCAAATCAGTCTGCGCTTGCTTGAGCGACAGCTCCAAATGATCCCGCTGGCGCCGCACGCGGGCATCCAGAATCGTTCCCATGTGCACCATCACACACAAGATCAGCACGGTGCCCGACAGGAACCACTCCAGCGATTCGCCAGACAGTTGATCCACACTCAGGCACTGCGCCCCAGGCGGCACCGACACCGCCGACACCAAAACCGATTGCCCTGCGCGCAGCAAGGTGCCCACCACCAAAGCGGTCAGCAGCAAGCGGGGCCAGCCGGCCTGACCCGCCAGATCGCGCCGCACCAGCACAGAGCCCGTGGCGCACCCCACCAACACCAGCGCACCGCCAACGGCAGCCACTTCGCTGTGCCAGGTCAACTGAGGGCGCACCAGCATGGCCGCCACATCGACCACGGCCATCAAGCTCAAACCGCCGCCAAAAATGCTGCCGCCAACCAGGCGCAATTTCCAGTTCAGACTGGGCTGCGCCAGTAACCAGATCACCGCCCCGCTGATGACGACCGCCGGCAACCAAGATGCCAGCACCACGGCAGGCACATAGCCCATTTTGATCGGCCAATGCATGGCCAGTAGCCCCAGAAAGGTCTGCGCCCAAATGCCCGTGCCAATGCACAACGTGCCGCCCAGCCACCAGCCGGATCCGACATCGCGATCACTCGCGCGCATGCGGCGAATGACCTGGGGCAACAGGAAGATGCTGTAAACCGCCACCGCCCAGGCCGCCAACAAGGCAGGCCAGTGGAATGGTGTCGGCAATAGAGTGTCCGACATGCGTATTCCTTCACACGCTCCGAGACAAACTTCTCTCGTTGTTCGGATTTCGACGGGAATTCACATGAGCTTGAGCCACGCGCTGCAGGCTCAAGCCAAAAGCGTCAATGCATCACATCAATGCATCACCACGGGTTGCAAAGCCATCCCGGCGTAGCGTTCCAGATAGGCGTCAAATTCCTCGGTGCTAGGCGAGGTTTCAATCAGCGCCTCCACCCCTTCCTTGAAGGATTCGGCCATGGCCCCTTCAATGAACAGTTCCTTGCGAGCGAACTTGTCCACAATCTCATAGCCCCCACGGGTCAGTGTTGTCGCAGCGGAGGAAGTCTCCTCCTGCTGAGGCGACATCTCGATCTGAACGACCGCATAGTTGTCAGAGTTGTAAAGCATGTGCATGGACAGTACTCCTGAGTCCGGGACCTGCTGGTCACATAGGGATGGTTCCCGTGACATCAAGCCCATCATGGTCTGTCCATCGGCCCCGTCACCCCCCAACTTGAGGGACACGGCCCAGGGTATCGGCCAGCGTGTGCGCAAATGCACAGCCCACCCCTCATTCAAGGGCCCTTGTCGCCCGTTCACACATGCGTCCCCAGGGCTGGCGACACACTTTGTTGCACCCACGGGTAACCCCCCTCCAGCGGGGGATGCGAGGGAGCAGGATGCGCACTACAGTCGCGCCAGTGCTGTCACACGGACACCCATCAAGGGAGAGGAAAACAACAAGCGCACCCTCGATGGCGCGCCACTCAAAACAAACAAAAAAGCTCAAAAAGCCCAGCTGCAGTCAGCCGGGCTTTTTTTTTTGCTTCCCCTGTCAGCGAGCCACCGCCAATTCCTTTTCAATGGCCGAAATGAAGTCGGCATCCTTGGGATTGGTCGCGGTGGAAAACGCCTGCACGGTCTTGCCGTCGCGACCCACCAGGTACTTGTAGAAATTCCACTTGGGGCGCGTCCCTGAGGTGCGAATCAGTTCGGCAAACAAGGGGTTGGCCTCGTCACCCGACACATGGCTCTTGGCAAACATCGGGAATTTCACCCCATAGGTGTTCTGACAAAACTCGGCAATCTGCTGGCCGCTGTCATATTCCTGGCGCATGAAATCAGCCGAAGGAAAGCCCAACACAACCAGGCCTTGGTCCTTGTACTTGGCGTAAAGCGCCTCCAGGCCTTCGAACTGCGCCGCAAAGCCACACTTGCTGGCGGTGTTCACCACCAGCACCACCTTGCCGCTGTACTGACACAGGGTCTGCGGCTTCTCATCTTGCAACCGCAGGAAGGTCTTGTTCAACAACGGTGAGCAGGCCGCTGGCGCTGGCGTTGGTGCTGGGGTTGGCGCAGAAGCGGGCTTGGCGGGCGTTGCACTGGCCGCAGACGAGGTCTGTGCCCAAGCCCCGACCGAAACCACGCCCATCAGCGCGGCCGCACCGCCCCTGGCCAAGGCCCGACGCATCAGTTGAATAGAACTCATCTCACTCACCTCACGAGGTATAGGGTTATCGAATTTCCACGCATCATGCTCAGTTGCGTACGCTTGCACATCAAACCGTCATGTGTGGCTTGTAGGCTGGCACAGCAGGCCCATTGGAGAACCCTTGATGCTTTACCCAGAACTCTTCAAACAGCTCGAATCCGTGCGCTGGAACATGGACACCGACATCCCCTGGGATCAGTTCGACCCCAGCAAACTGTCGGACGAGCAGGCCCACACCATCAAGATGAACGCCATCACCGAATGGGCCGCCCTGCCTGCCACGGAGATGTTCCTGCGCGACAACCGCGGTGACAGCGATTTTTCCGCATTCATGAGTGTCTGGTTTTTCGAAGAGCAAAAGCACTCACTGGTTCTGATGGAATACCTTCGACGCTTCCGCCCCGACTTGGTTCCCACCGAGCAGGAATTGCACGAAGTGCGCTTCGAGTTCGACCCCGCGCCCGCCCTGGAAACCTTGATGCTGCACTTCTGCGGCGAGATCCGGCTGAACCACTGGTACCGACGCGCCTCTGAATGGCACACCGAGCCCGTCATCAAAAAAATCTACGAAACCCTGGCCAAGGACGAAGCCCGCCACGGCGGCGCCTACCTGCGCTACATGAAGCGCGCCTTGCAAAACTTCGGCGATGAGGCCCGCACCGCCTTTGCCAAAGTGGGCGTGCTGATGGCCTCGGCGCGCCGTACCGCGCAGGCCTTGCACCCCACCAACCTGCACGTGTCGCAAAAGCTCTTCCCGCGCGACACGGTGCAGTCGCGCCTGCCTGACCCGGCCTGGCTCGAGCATTGGCTCGACAAGCAAATCCAGTTCGACACGGTGTGGGAAAACAGGGTGGTCGAGCGCATCTTGCACAACCTCAGCCTCTTGCTGGAGCGCAGCTTCGGCAACGTGCAGGAGCTCAACCGCTACCGCAAGGAACTGACGGCTGCGCGCTGACACCGCCACGAGCCCGGTCATCGGCCCACCTCATTGAGGCGGGGCCCCTGGCCGCTTAGAATGCCCCCTCAACCAGCATCTGGATGGGGCCGCGCTCGGGCATGACCGCCTTGATTCATCAGTACCAACGCCACTGCGCCGCGCTTGCCGCGCAGGGCTTGCAACGTCACCTGCCCTCCCCATCGCAACACTGGCTGGCCGACTTTTCCAGCAACGACTACCTGGGCCTGTCGCGCCACCCTGAGGTGATTGCGGCAGCCCATCGCGCACTCGATCGATACGGCACCGGCGCCACGGGTTCGCGCCTGCTGTCTGGCAACCTCGATCTGTACGAGGCCTTTGAAGCCCGCATTGCCGCCGACAAGCACACCGAAAGCGCCTTGATCTTCGGCTCGGGCTACCAGACCAATGCCACCGTGCTGACCGCCCTCATCAACGCCAAGGTGCTGGGCGCCGAACCCCTGGTGTTCTGCGACCGACTCAACCACGCCAGCCTTCACCACGCCTTCAAGGTGGCCGACGTCAAGCAGATTCGCTTTCGCCATGCCGACCTGAAACACCTGCGCGAATTGCTCGACAAGCACGCCCACAGCGATCAGCCCAAGTTCATCGTGGCCGAATCGGTCTTCGGCATGGATGGCGATGTGATCGATGTGGCCGCATTGGCCGAACTGGCACGCGAACACCAGGCTTTCGTGTACCTGGACGAAGCCCATGCCACGGGTGTCATGGGGGCAAATGGCCATGGCCTGACCGCTGACCTGGCGCAGCCCATTGACCTGGCCATGGGCACCTTCAGCAAGGCGCTCGGGGGCTCGGGCGCTTATGTCGCGTGCTCGCAAGCGGTGAGGGACTATTTGATCACCAGCTGCACCGGCTTCATCTATTCCACGGCCTTGTCGCCGGTGGTGGTGGCGGCCATGTTCAAGGCCTGGGAATTGCTGCCCACCTTGCAAGTCGAACGCGCACGCCTGATGCAAACCGCCGCCGACCTGCGCCAACGCCTGCAAGCCCTGGGCCTGGACACAGGCGAGTCGACCACCCACATCGTGCCGGTCATCCTGGGCGACGAGCAGCGCACCCTGAAGGCACGCGACCTGCTACAGCAACGCGGCATCAACGTATCGGCCGTGCGCCCGCCCACGGTGCCACACCATACGGCACGGCTGCGCATGGCTTTGGCCAGCCACCACACCCCTGAACACATCGATGCGCTGGTGCAAGCGCTGGCCAGCGTATGAGCATTGGACTGGCCTTCTTTCATGGCTGGGGCTTGACAGGCGCATTCTGGGACCGCTTGCGCGAAGCCTTGCCTGAGTACGCCCATGCCGTGATCGATCAAGGCTACAGCGGTGGCACCTCGCACACCCCGTGGTCCGACGCCACGCGCTGGATAGCGGTGGGCCATTCCAAAGGCTGGGCCGATGCCCTGCACTACCCCAACCAGCACCACGGCGCGCCAGAATGGGCCGCGACCGTCAGCCTGTGCGGCTTCACTCACTTTTGTGCCCGCCATGCCGATGATGCCGGTCAGGCTCGGCGCGTGGTCGAGCGCATGGTGAAAGTGTTTGGCAAAGCCCCCCATGAGGTGCTGAACGATTTCCTGTCGCGCTGCGAATTGGCCGATTGCCTGCCCGACTCAGACCAGGCCCTGGCCTTGCCTGCGCTGCAGGCTGATCTGACCGCCTTGATTGACATGGATGTCAGCCACCTGTTCAAAGCACGGGCCTTGCCCCATCTCGCCTTGGCAGCGCAAGACGATGTGATTGTGTCGCCAGCCTTGTCTGAGGCCGCGTGGTCTGGCGCGCCGCAAACCCAACTGCTGTGGCACCCCACGGGCGGCCATGCGCTAGGGCACGCACACGCCGATTGGTGTGCGCAGGCCATTCGGCGCTTTGTCGATGCTGTACACAGGCAGGTCCATGGATAAGCAACGCATCCAAGCCCGCTTTGGCCACGCTGCCCAAGAATACGACGACTACGCCCACATTCAGAAAACGGCGGCACTGCACTTGGCCGAACGCATTCAGGCACGCTGGCCAGAACTGCGGCGCATGCTGGAACTGGGATGCGGCACCGGCAACCTCACACAGCGCTTGTTGCGGGCCTACCCCACGGCGCACATGCATGCCACCGATTTGGCGCCCGACATGCTGCACGCCTGCCAAGCCGCCTGCACGGCCGACCAACTGGCACGCATGCAATTCAGCAAGCTGGATGCCGAAGTCGCCAACGGCCAAGGCTACGATCTGGTCGCCTCCAGTCTGGCCTTTCAATGGCTGGACAAGCCCCTGGCCGTGTGCAGCCGCTTGCACAGCCAAGGCGCGAGGCTGGCCATTGCCACGCTGGTAGAAGGCACCTTTGCCGAATGGAAAACCGCGCATCAAGCCTTGGGTTTGGCTGACGGCGTGCTGCCGTTTCTGGGTGAAGGCTGCCTTCAGCGTTGGGCGCACAAGCATGGCGCCGCCCTGCACATCGAAACCCTGACCGAGACCTATCCCCAGGCCATTGACTTCGTTCGCGCCATCAAGCACATCGGCGCCCACACCCCGCGCGAGGGCCATCGCCCAGCCCCACTGACCAAAGTCTTGCGGCAGTTCCCGCACGGGATCACGGTGTCGTATCGCGTGGCTTACTTGTTGGTTGATCCATGAACGTTGCAACGAGCGATGGAGAAATCCATACTGTATCTGCGCAACGTTGCCAGGTAACAGCCGCCCTTGGTACACACTGCAGTTGGGCATGTTCGACTTGACCCAAGTCGGTTTTACCGACCAGATTTGGTGTGATGCCAATACAGGTACAGCAGGCCAATTGGTGCAACAAATGGCGAAAAAACCCAGCACAAACTCATGGTCAGGCACCTTGTCATCAACATGACAATAGCGGTCACAAAGAACACGTTTTCACCCACGATATAGCTCACCACGCTTTCATACATAAAACGTGAATAGGGATACAACAAAGTGCAAATAGTGGCGTACGCCAGCATGGGCCACATCGTTTTGTAGCTGCCATGCAGAGTGACGAAACAAATGAGCGCCAGGAACAAGCTGCCGAAGAACAACTGACGCAAGTGATAGGCCCTGCACAACCCACCGAAAGTTTTTCTGAATACGTCGTTCATACAAGGCTGAACCGGTTAAGCTTACTTGACAGTGCGCTTATAGAGTGAATGAGCAGCAACACGCCATCGCTCACCCGTTCTGCCATTCATGTAAACGCCTTGCGCCCCAGAGCCCTCAAGCTCGTCGCGCCACGTGCGACCCTCATCGCGCGACAAATACAGCACATCCTTCGTCGAGCCACCAGCGTCCAGAATGGCATCGACCACCAAAGTACCGTTTTCTAGAATATAAAGCGCCCCAGGCGACACCTCGCGAGCGAATTCCTTTACTGTGGTTAACTCCCCGGCTTGCCAACGCAAAAGGCTGCAATTGGCGCGCTCGGCAGCGGCTCCCTGGGCATCTTCTTTGGCGTCGTTGGCACACATCAAGAGCCACACTTGGTCTTTACGAACCTGCATGTCCACAACTGATTGCCCAGGAAAGTGCAACACTTCGGTTGGTGTCGACTCTTTGACTGTCAACTCCTTCTTGCTAATCCATGCTAGGCGGAAAACGCGGGCTTCGCCGCCTGGAACAAGGCCCGAGCTGCTGGAGTCGACAAACCACAACGAATCATCGGATGCCAACAGCGATACATCGATTTCGCGACGAGATCTGCCAATCATTTGTGCCCCAGAGTGCATGGGAATGGCTTGCCATTGTTTCCCACCGTTCGTCGTGCGCCAAATCTTGGGGCCCTTGCCTAAGGCATAGCCACGGTTGGAGTCAATAAATCGGAGAGCACTGATGTGCTCATTTTCCGGCCATTCCAAACGAACCCAATTGTTCCCGCCGTCAACAGAGCGAAACATCTTGCTAACAGCAACCACAGGAGCGTTTGGGTTTGCCAACGCAAATTTGTAGTCCGTCCACGTGGTCGCGATCAGATGCGTTTCCCAGTTATCCGATGTCCACCAAGCAGTATGTTGAGCAGGTTCGGTCAATGTGGTGCGCAAGGCACCATCCACGGTGCCGACAAGAAAGCGAGCCGAGCTCCTGTTTTTGCGCTCACCAACGTCGTTCATCCACGGTTCGCTCACTTCCGCCGATTTATCCCAATCTGAGCTATCTGCATGTGGCTTGAATGTGATTTCCGGTAGGCTCACCTTGACACTGATCACCCGCTGGCCATTGACACGAAAATCACCCGCGCCATATGGTTTCTCAGACTTGAAGAATGTGCTGCTTTGTTTGGTCCACATATCGGTATTCGAGCGCCAAAGGGTCACTAAAGAAAAAATGACAAGAAGAAAAAGGGCGAGTGCCCCAATAAGACGCAACCGGGATTTCATAAATCTTTTGCGTAAGGGCTCTGTTAAATCCGTCATTTTTTCCACGACGTCAACTTATCGAGCACGGAATCAACTGCATCACTGATTCCCTCCACGACACTTGAGCCTGCCTGCTTCACCTTTTCCTCACCGACGACCAAGCCGCTGTCGATGGCTTGGTTCCAAGTGTCCTTGTCCATCCATTCCTCGATGTTTGGTTGCCCACCAATCAGCATCAAGTCGCTGATTGGCAAATTCGCAAGCCCGCCATCCAGGTATGCCGGCACGTGAGTATTGAACGCGAAGGTTTTGAACACTGCATTATTGATTTCCAATTGCCCTCGAGGGACGCGCATTTTCATGCCCTTGTTCGGAAATCGGGTACACGGAACATCAATGTCATTGCCTACCATATTGTCTGCAAGCCCATTTTCCATGTTTGACTGCAAATGCCAGCGCGCACTCATCAGCCAATTCTTTCCAGCAATACTCAGCTGGGGTAGCAGTTTGGCACCATATGTTGAGCAATAGTAGTAGCCGTAGCTGACATAGTAAGCAGGTGGCATATGGCCACAGCCAACGTGTCTCATCATGAAGTTGGCATGTCGGGACCAGTCGCCATCGCTGGTGTCTCCGGGAATCAACTTATCCCGTTTATTGAGTAGGCGTCTTGCTACATCTTTGTCGTCCCATGGGTTCCAGACTGTGGCCCAAGCTTTGATAGCCTGCCAGGTGCCGACCCCAGATTTTTTGACATATTCTTCATGGAGTGGGCGATAGTAGAACTCGCACCGGCCAATGATTTTTGGGCTTGCCGGGGGGGCGTGTAGATCACACACCTGCGCCACGACGGGAATACGTCTTGTGTTGGCTTTGGGCGTATGCACCGCCGTTGCCTTACCAAGTATGGATGCACTCTTGCTCATGTGTATTTAGATCTTCTTAGCGCGCCGGCCCTAGCAACTCAACCGTTACAGAATCTGGCACCTTGCTCGCAGAGATGCCAGTTTCACCCTGCTCGTTGGTTACGCCTTCGGCAAGTACTTTTCCTCGGGCGTCGATCAACCGATACCTCATGTTGGCTGCAGGAATGTCGAGGTCTGTCCATGTGGCCACAAATCCCTGATCAAAATTCGAAGGGGTACTTTGTGGAAGTTCTGCCGCCATATGTGTGAGTGAGCTCCCGCCAAGCATGGATTTTTTCCCCGCCTGCACCATGATCTTGCCCGGCGCTTGCGCGGTAAAACTCCCGCCCTCAATCGTGATGCTGGCCCCACCGCTCACTGCCAGCGTCACCTTCTTGGCCGCAGCAATGTTGATAGCGCCATTGGCTGATTTGATTTCCAGCGCAGCCTTGGATGCGATTTGAGCAGGGCCGGCCTGGGCTTGCATGTCAATGTCGCCTTGCGCTGCAATCAAGCTCAAACCTTTACCCGCTGCTTCATTGCCAGCCTGAATGGCGCCAGCCAAAATGCCAATGGCTTGACCTGTGTGAACACGCGCTTGGCCGCCTGATGCGATCTGGCTGTCTTGCCCGCTGGCGATCTGGGTGGTGTCGTTGGCTGACAAGATCAGGTCTTGCCCGGCGGTGATGCCCACGCCGGCTTTGCCCACGATGGCAATGTTGGCGCTTTCCATGTGGGGCAATTGATCTTGTTCGATCGTGTGGCCCAGGTTCTGCGGCAGTTTGGCGTGTTCACCTTGTGCGCTGGCGAGGGCCACGGTTTGGTGGGTGCCTGCGGCTTGGTTGAAGGTGGTGGCCAACTGCTGGGCTTGTTTGGCCAAGGCCATGCCGGGGGCGTTGTCGCCTGCGGGCTCGACGGTTTGGCCTACACCGCCACCCAAGCCAAAGGTACTCAGCATCACACCCCGCGCAGCACGCAAACCACCCCACGCGTCGGTGCGCAACTCGAAGCCAATGCCTCGGAAGCTGCCTCGGTGGTTGTCTGCTTGGTGCAGCAGGTGGCCCATTTGCAGCCAGGTCTGGTTTTGGGTGGTGTGCAGTTGGGTACGCAACTGGCCTGGGGTGTCGTCCAGCACCAGTTGGTTGTAGCCTTGGCCGCCCAGTTCCTTGCTCTTGATGCCGCTGAGTGCGGCGGCGTTGTTCTGGCCGGCTTGGCCGTCTTGCGCCGCACCTGCGGCTGCGCCGTGCCAGGCGGGGCTGTTGCCGCCTGTGCCACTGTTGATGAGGTTGGCTTGGGCACTGGGGCGATGGTCGGCGCTGTCGGTAAACGCGCTGGTGTCGGCCGCTTGATTCTGGCCGCCCGGTGTGGGGGGCGTGCCGCCTTCGCCTTGGCCGTTGTAGAGGCTGGCCAGCACAAAGGGCTGGTCCATGTCGTTGTTGATGAAGCCCACCAACACTTCTTGCCCAATGCGGGGAATGAACTGCTGGCCCATGCCTGCACCGGCTGAGCGCTGCAACACCCGCATCCAGCAGCTGTGGTCACTGTTGGCGCGCTGTGGTGCAAACGGATTGGCTTGCCAGTGGAACTTCACGCGCACGCGGCCAAGACGGTCGGTGTGGATCTCATCAGCACCGCTGGCGCTGGTGCTGCCATTTGGTCCGACCACAATGGCGGTTTGTGGGCCCCAGGCCGTGGCACGAGGGCGGGGGCGCAAGCCGGTGTCGTCCATCAACACGGTGCGCCAAGGCACGTTGCGGCGAATGGCCTCAAACTGATTCCCAAAGCCACTTTGGGCTGCCTTGGTTTGCAGTGAGGCGGTGTCCACATCGTGGCGCTCGAAAATGCCACTGTCTTGGGTGGCTTGCAGCAAGGCTTGTAAGGGGCCCACGCCCAGGGTCTTGGCAATGGTGTCGCTCAGGTCCTTGGGTAGGTTGTTGATGCCCATGGCGCGCACGGCAGTCACAAAGAACATCTTGTCTTCGTCGTGCGGGTTGATGCTGTCGAGTGTGGACTGGCTCAAGCCAAACCAGGTGCCAGAGCGCAGCGTGCGTACGGTGCCTTCGCCCATCCACAGCTTCAGGCGAGCCTCGCGCGCTTGTTGCATAGTGGTGGCGGCGAACTGGGCCTGAGCGGGGTGGCTGTACAGGCCATCGGCCACTGGGTCATAGCTGGTCAACCAGCTTTGCAGGGTGCTGGCTTCTTTGCCACCCCATTGGTGGTCGGTGGGCACATCGGCCACGATGGCGCGGTTGGATTCGTAGTCCCAACCCAGCACGGTGGTGCCCATGGAGCCGCCAGCTTGGCCCAGTTGGCGCCAAGCCCCCAGTGCTTGAATGCTGTCTTGCACTTCCTGGCTGCTGCTGCGATGGAATCGGATGCCTTTGCCGCCCAGGGCGGTGCCGCTGGTGGGGTCTTGAGGCTGGCTCAGGCTGGTGGCAAAGATGACAACAGTGTGCCCGCCCGGTGCGGCCGTGTCTTCTTCCACGCGCCAGTTCAGGCCTTCTTCGGCCAGTAGGCGCTGTACAAAATCGAAGTCGGACTCTCGATATTGAACGCAGTACTTGCGCGCACCACCCGTGGGGCCATGCAAGCCGTTGGCCACGTGCTGGGCCACGTCGTCATCCCACCGCCAGGCGGCAATGCCCGCGTGGTCGGCGAACACGTCTTCCACGATGTCGATGACAGATTTTTCTTGCCAAACCCGGCTGCTCAAGGTGTGACCCAGCAAAGCGATCCAGGGTTGCACCAACAATGACTTGCGTGCCAGGCCGCCGTCGCTGTCCAGCGATTGGGCTTCGGTGACATAGCCACTGCGGCGATGGGTGTTGCCGTCAGCCAGCACGGTCACCAGGGTAATGGGGCGAGCGTAGAGTTGTTTGAGCTCGACTTTGGCGTTCAACACCAGCGCCTGAATGTGCAGCGAGAAGGGCTGTGACACACCATCGGTGAGCACGAAGCTTTCCACCATCAAGTCAGCAGGCAGAGGGCGTTCAGCGCTCGTCGACTCCAGGGTATAGAGCCGCTTGTCGGTGCGCCACTGGTCAACCAGATTGCCAAGCAATTGGTGCAGCGCCGATTGCAGCTTGTTCAGAGCCAGATCTTTGGCGGACGACAATGCCGAAGAGGCGCCCGATAGCGCCATGGAGGCCAAACTCATGCCGAATATCCCTGAAACTTTTTAATGCAGGGATTCTCGATCCATATGGGTCATGCCAATCTCCCCCGATGAGCCGAATCAGAAATCATTCGTAACAACTGCAACAACGAGCCGGACATCAGCCCGCACCACTGGCCAAGGTCTTGCGGCAGTTCCCGCATGGCATCACGGTGTCGTATCGCGTGGCTTACTTGTTGGTTGAATCGGTCTGATCTGGCTGCGGGCTGGCATTCAACGCCTGCCCCTGCTCCCGATACTGAACCAGTATCTGCCCCAAGGCCTGATCGTTCTTGGTAAAGGCGCGGCAATAGGGGCACATCCAGCGATGCACCTTGGCCTCCAGCCGAACCCGATTCGTGGCCTCATCCAACAGACCTGATGTGAGCGAAAAAATGTACTGGCGGCAGGTCATCATGGTTGGGCTCCTTCAAACCAGCTCTGGTTCAAGCACAACTGGATCTGCTTGCGTGCACGGCTCATGCACTGCCAGTAGTCGCTTCGGCTCAGCCCCAGGGTCTGGCACACCTCATCGGCTTCCAGCTCCAACAGCTCTTTCATGCTGAACACGCGGGCCACTTTCTCCGGCAATTTGTTGACACAGATGTCCACCACCGCAAAGAACTGATTTGAGACGAGATGCGTTTCGGGGCACGCCCAGGTGGCTGGGGCCAGGCTGCTGTGCCAGTGCCCTCGTTCGTCAAACAGCTCTTCATCCAGTTCGTCGTGCGGCACATCGGCCATCACGGCAGTCTGGCGGTACTTGCCACGCAGGCGATCGGTCACCTTGTTTTTGAGAATGCCAAACAAATAGGGCCGAGGGTCACGCTGGGTCAAGGCCTCCACATCGCAGGCGCAGGCCGCCAGCAAGGCATCCTGCACCGCGTCTTCGGCTTCTTCGTCGGGCTGGATGTGCAGCCGAGCGAATCGCAGCATCGACACTCGCCAGCTGCGTGTCCATTGTTCCAGGGTGTCGGCTTGGGTCATGAAGGGGCGGTTGCGGGTTGAAAACGCCGAGCCAATGCGGGCCAAGCATCCACAGCATAACGTCCCGGTCCTTGCGTCAAGATGGCCAATAGCATCAGGCCCAGCATCAGCGGCACTTTGTACCCCTGCCCCTGCTCGGTCTCGATCTGGTTCCATCCTGCCCACCCCAGATCGAAGTGCACGGTGTACACCGCCACCCAGGTGATGAACAGCAGCCCAACCGCTGAAGCCCGGCTGAACAAGCCCAGCAGCAAGGCCACGCCCAAAGCCAATTCGCCCAAGCCTGCCACAGCCCAATTCAGATTGGGCCCCAACCAGACCACCAGAGGGGGAAAGTCCAATTGGGCAAACCATTCCGGCGCCAGCCAGCCGCCGGACACTTTCACCAGCCCCGATTGAATGAACTCCTGCGCCACCCACACGCGCAGCCCCAACAAGCCGAGGTCTGCCGCGGCTTCAAGCGCCTTCTCGCGCCAGGAAAGCAAGAAATTCATCATTCAAATCTCCGTAGTAGTGCGAGGTCCAGTTCGACTGGCGAACAAAGCCCTCGATCAAAGTACGCCACGCCTCGTCAGCCAGTTCCGCGCGCAAGGCCGGAAAGCTCGCTTCGATCATTTGCGCGGCCCCCAGGTAGACCAGGTAGCGGTACACCCGCATGCCCGCCTCGGTGTAGCCAGCCGGCACCACCTCGGTTCGCCCCCTCACGTAGTCGTAGAACGCAGACATGCCAACTCCTGGTTGATGGTGGCCAGATCGGACACATCGTTGTCCCACTCCAGCAAGACCGGCAGCTGCCGGGTCTGCCGCAAATGCCGGGCCATGTGTGCCGTGGGCGCCTCCACGCCCTGGCTATGGGTATCGATGAACAGGCCGAAGCGCCCATCGAACTCATGCCCAGCCACATGCAAGTAGGTCACCCGGTCCAGATCCACTTGCGACACAAACTCCGCCAACCCAAGCCCACCGTGGTTCTTGTGGTTCACCACGATGTTGTTCAAGTCCAGCAAGATGTGGCAGTCGGCCCGCCGCACCACGGCCATCAGAAAGTCGGCCTCGTTCATGTCGCCCACATTGGTGTACCAGGTGCTGTTCTCTACCGCCATGCGGCGTCCCAATTGATCCTGGACCCGCGAGATGCGGTCGGCCACGCGCACCACCTCCTGCTCCGTGAACGGAATTGGAAACAGGTCATACAACTGGTGCGCGTCACCACTGGCGGCGAGGTGATCGGAGTAATGCATGACGCCGAGGTCGTCGATCAAGTCCCGCAACTCAGCCAGAAAGTCGGCGCGCAAGGCCGCCTGTCCGCCCAGGTTCAAAGAAACACCGTGCAAGTGCACCGGCCGCCCCGAGTCGATCAGCGCCTTCAGGGGCGCACGGTCGCGATGCACCCAGTTTTCGGGCACCACCTCGAAAAAGTCGGCCTGCACCGCAGCCATGTCCCAGCCAGCCATCTCGCGCCGGTAACCCAGTCCCAACATGGTGGCGCTCCGCTTACTTCTTGCTGCAGCCCGCGTCCTTCTTGCTGCAAGAAGCTTCTTTCTTGCTACAAGACGCCTCCTTCTTGGAGCAGTTGGCTTCTTTCTTGCTGCAAGAGGCTTCCGAAGCCGCCCCGTTGGAGGCCTTGGCCGAAGCCGCCTTTTTGCCGCAGGTGCCGGCACCGCACTTCTTGTCCGCAGGGGCGGCAGCAAATGCAGTCGAAGCCACGATGGAGGCTGCCAATGCGGCAATGGTCTTGAGGTTCATGTTCAGTCCTTTGAGAGTGGTTGAAAGTGCGCCGAAGCTCGGCACACGCTCTCTTAGTCGTGAACACCCCCACATTCCTGACAACATCTTTCCAAAAAAGATGTAACAGCCCCATCCCGGGGCTGAGGCCAGGAAAGAAGTCAGCCTGGCATGGCCTGCTCTTGCCAGGGCAACCGTGCGCCGCCCTCGAACAAGGGATGCACCTGAGCCTCCGCCAAGGTCAGCACGGGGGTCACACAGCAGTCGGCCGCATCGAAACGCTCCACCCACACCGCCAAGGGGCGGCTGGCAATCAAGCCTGCCACCTCGGCCTTGAGGCGATTCGACTCGGGCGAATGCGGCAACACCCCACGCTGCCAATGCAACTGAGCCCAGTCTTCCCGCCCGAAGACCGCGCAGGTCTCGCGCCAGAACTTGTGCTCCAGTGCCCCCACCGCCAGGGTGCGCCCGTCGGCCGTGGGATAGAGGTTGTAGCAAGGCAAGGCACCGTTGAGCAGGTCTTCCCCCGCGTCAGGCCACCGCCCCATGAAGGTCTGCATGAACTGGCCTGTGGCCAAGGGCATGACCAGGTGCGCATGCAAGCCATGCGCCATGCTCACATCCAAGGCCCTGCCGCGACCAGAACGCTGCGCCTCGAACACGGCGGCCAACACCGCCATGCAGGCCATGGCACTGCCCCCAGCCATGTCCCCCCACTGCACGTTGGACAAGGCCAACTCACCTTGAGGGCTGCGCATTTGATCGAGCACACCCGACATAGCCATGAAGTTCAAGTCATGGCCCGCCTTGCTGGCCCAAGGGCCCTGCTGGCCATAGCCCGTGATGGACACCATCACCAGCTTCGGGTTGCCTTGCGCCAATCGCGCATGGTCCAGCCCCATGGCCTGCATGACACCCGGACGAAAACTATCGATCACCACGTCCACGTCTTGCGCCCAATCGCGCAGACGCTGCAACTCACCGGCATCTTTGAAGTCGATGCGACGACATTCCTTGCCGTGATTCAAGGCATCAAACAAGGCCTGAAGCGGCCTCGTGGGGTCGCCCTCAGGTGGTTCCACCTTGATGATGGTGGCACCCAAATCGGCCAGCATCCGCGTGGCGAAGGGGCCTGGCAGGTTGCGAGACAGATCGAGCACACGCAGGCCCGACAACATCGCCGGCAGTACAGCTTGGTTCATGAGTGGCTTCTCGGATCAGAGGTTCATCTGCTTGGCGATGATCTCGTTCATGATTTCGTGCGTACCGCCGCCAATCGAGAGGATGCGGTTGTCGCGATACAGGCGCTCCACCAGCGATTCGCGCATGAAGCCCATGCCACCAAAGATCTGCACGGCCTCGTGCGTGATCTCATCGGCCACGGTGGTGGCAAAGTTCTTGGCCATGGATACTTCGGTGATGGCCTGCTTGCCCGCTGCCATGCGGGCCGCACAGCGGTAGGCATACTCGCGCGCCACATCCACCTTCGTGGCCATCTCAGCCAGTTTGTGGCGAATGACCTGGTGTTTAGACAAGGGCTTGCCAAACGTCGTGCGCTGCTTGACGTAGTCCAGGCATTGCTCCAAAGCCAGTTGTGCCGTCATGTAAGCCATGATGGCCAGGCTCAATCGCTCCGCCTGAAAGTTGGCCATGATGGTGAAGAAGCCCGAGTTCTCTGGCCCCAACAGGTTACCCACCGGCACGCGGCAATCTTCAAAAAACAGCTCAGCCGTGTCCGAGGCCCACCAGCCCATTTTCTTAAGCGGTTTGCCTTGCGTGAAGCCGGGTGTGCCCCGCTCAATCAACAGCAAGGACACGCCCGCAAAACCAGGCTCGCCCGTGCGGACGGCCACGGTGTAGTAATCAGCCCGCGTACCCGATGTGATGAAGGTCTTGGCCCCATTGACCACGTAGTGGTCGCCATCACGCACAGCGCGGGTTTTGAGGTTCGCCACATCCGAGCCCCCACTGGGCTCGGTGATGGCCAAAGCGGCGATCTTCTCGCCAGACAAGACTTGTGGCACCACACGGTCTTTCAGGGCATCAGAGCCCATCCGCCACACGGGCGGCAAGCCGATGTCCAAAGACCCGATGCTGGCCACAAAACCACCGGAGCCACTGCGCATCAGCTCTTCGCTGACGGCCACCTTCAGGAACACATCGGCCTCGCCCGTGCCGCCAAAGGCGGTGGGATGGCCAATGCTCAGCAGACCCAGATCACCCGCTTGCTTGTACAGCTCACGCGGAAAGGTGCCGGCTTCTTCCCATTCATCGATGTGAGGTTTGACCTCTTGTTCGATGAACCGGCGCGCCGTTTGGCGCGCCATCTGGTGGGTCTCGTTGAAGTAATCAACAAACCCAGTGGCCACAGTGGTATCACTCATCTTTGAAAGATCCGCCTTCTTGAGCTTGCTTCACAACGACGTCAGCCGGTGCAAAGCGATCACCGTAGCGCTTGGCCAGTTCACGCGAACGCTCGACAAAACGCGGGGCGCCCATGGCGTTGATGAACTGCAGGGCCCCGCCTTGGTGAGGCGCAAAGCCCCAACCAAAGATCGAACCGATGTTCGTGTCAGCCACCGAGCGCACCACCTTCTCTTCATAGCAACGGGCGGCTTCATTGGCCTGGATGAACATCAGGCGATCGACTAGCTCTTGCTGTGTCGGCTGCTGTGCCGCTGTCGGGAACAGCTTGGTCAGCTCAGGCCACAGCGACTTCTCTTTGCCGTTGTAGTCATAAAAGCCCTTGCCCGCCTTCTTGCCGATGCGGCCTTGCTGCTCGCCCACCACGGTCAGCACGGCGTTACCGGGATGCTCAGGCATGGTCTTGCCTTCGGCTTCCAGATCACGCTTGGTTTGCGCGCCAATGTGCAGCGACAGGCTCAGCGACACTTCGTCTTGCAGGGCCAGTGGCGGCATGGGCATGCCCGCCTTCAAGCCAGCCACTTCGATCGAACGGGGGTGCACGCCCTCGCTCAACATGGCCAGGCCTTCCATCACATACGTGGCAAACACACGCGAGGTGTAGAAGCCGCGCTTGTCGTTGACCACGATGGGGGTCTTGCCAATCTGCAGCACGTAGTCAAAGCCACGGGCCAGTGTTTCGTCCGAGGTCTTCTCACCCACAATGATCTCGACCAGCGGCATCTTGTCCACAGGCGAGAAGAAGTGCAGGCCAATGAAGTTGGCGGGGCGCTGGCTCGCCGTGGCCAGCCCGGTGATGGGCAGCGTCGACGTGTTCGAGGCGAACACCGCATCCTTGGCAATGACGGCCTCGGTCTTCTGGGTGCATTGGGCCTTGATGGCACGGTCTTCAAACACCGCTTCGATCACCAAATCGCAGCCAGCCAGGTCCTCGTAGGAAGTCGTGGTCTGGATGCGGGCCAGCAATTGGTCGCGCTTCTCTACCGTGCTGCGGCCTCGGGCCACGGCCTTGTCCAGCAAGCCTTGCGAATAGGCCTTGCCCTTGTCGGCATTTTCTTGCGTGGTGTCCAGCAAGACGACATCGATGCCGACCTTGGCCGACACATAGGCAATGCCTGCACCCATCATGCCGGCACCCAAGATGCCCACCTTCTTGACCTTGCCTTGCGGCTGATCTTTGGGGCGAGATTGGCCCTTCTTGATGGCGTTGAGTTGGTACCACAGGGTGTTGATGATGTTCTTGGACACTTGCGAAGTGACGCACGCGGCAAAGAAGCGCGACTCGACCTGGCAGGCCGCATCAAAGTCCAGCAAACCACCTTCAAAGATGGAGGACATGATGTGGGTCAGCGCGGGGTAGTTGCCATGAGCCTTGGCATTGGCCATCGAAGGCGCAATGGCCAACATCTGCACCACGCCCGGGCTCTTGCTGTCGCCCCCGGGGAAGCGGAAGCCTTTCTTGTCCCAGGGCTGTTCAGCCTTGGGGTTGTCCAGACACCATTGGCGAGCCTTGGCCAGCATCTCGTCACGCGTTTCAGCGATGTCGTTGACGATGCCCATTTCCTTGGCCTTGGCTGCTGTCAGCTCCTTGCCTTGGGTGATCAGCTCAAACGCCTTCTGGATGCCGATCATGCGGGGCAAACGTTGTGTGCCGCCACCACCAGGCAACAGGCCCAGCTTGACTTCAGGCAGACCAATCTTCAGCTTGGGATCGTTCAAAGCGATACGGGCGTGGCAAGCCAGCGCCAGCTCCAGACCACCGCCCAGTGCCGTACCGTTCAGGGCGGCAACCACGGGCTTGCCGCACTTTTCCAGGCGGCGCATCATGGCTTTGAGGTCCTCACACAAGCGGAAGGTTTCTTCAGCCGTGGTCAGCTTGGCCAATTGGTCAATGTCGGCCCCCACGATGAAGGTGGGCTTGGCCGAGGTGATGATCAAGCCTTTGATCTCAGGCTCTTTTTCCAGGCGCGACACGATGGCCTCGAAGGGCTCGGTCAAGTCGGGGTTGAGCACGTTCATGGCCCGGCCGGGCATGTCGATGGTGGCCAGACCCAGACCGTTTTGGTCAATGTCGAATGTGATGGACATGTTGTGGGGCTCCTCAAACACGTTCGATGATGGTGGCAATGCCCATACCGGCACCAATGCACAACGAGGCCAAAGCCGTGGCCTTGCCTGTGCGCTCCAACTCATCCAAGGCAGTACCCAAGATGATGGCGCCCGTGGCCCCCAAGGGGTGGCCCATGGCAATGGCGCCGCCGTTCACGTTCACGCGGTCCAGCGACACGCCCAGGTCTCGCGCCGTCTTCATGGGCACCGTGGCGAAGGCTTCGTTGATTTCCCACAAGTCGATGTCACCGGGCGTCATGCCCAGCTTGTTCAAAGCCTTTTGACAAGCCGGTGTAGGGCCTGTCAGCATGATGGTGGGCTCAGAGCCAATGACCGAGGCCATGCGCACCTTGGCGCGCGGCTTCAACCCCGCCTTGATGCCGGCTTCCTTGCTACCCAGCAGCAGCAGCGCTGCACCGTCCACAATGCCCGACGAGTTGCCGGCGTGGTGGCCATGGTTGATCTTTTCAATGGTGGTGTACTTGTCCAACGCCGTGGCGTCAAACCCCATGGTGCCCATCATCTCGAACGATGGGTTCAGCTTGGCCAGTGACTCAACCGAGGTGCCTTGACGAATGGTTTCGTCCTTGGCCAGCATGGTCAAACCAGCAATGTCCTTGACAGGAATGACAGACTTGTCAAAACGGCCTTCGGCTTGTGCCAATGCCGCACGGCGGTGAGACTCGGCCGCAAATGCGTCCAGGTCTTGGCGGCTGAAGCCTTCCAGCGTGGCGATCAAGTCCGCGCTGATGCCTTGTGGGATGAAGGACAAGGCGTTGTTCACGCGCGGGTCCATCACCCAGGCACCACCGTCGCTACCCATGGCCCAGCGGCTCATGGATTCGACGCCGCCAGCCACCACCATGTCTTCCATGCCGGACATGATCTTGGCCGTCGCCAGGTTGATGGCTTCCAGGCCCGATGCACAAAAGCGCGACAAGGTGACGCCAGCCACGGTTTCGGCCCAGCCCGCATCCAGTACGGCGGTACGGGCGATGTCTGCGCCCTGTTCGCCCACGGGAGTGACACAGCCCAGCACCAGGTCGTCGACCAACGAGGTGTCGAGGTGATTGCGTTGCTGCATGGCTTGCAGCAAGGTGCGCAACAGCCATACTGGCGTGGCCTGGTGCAGGCTACCGTCCTTCTTGCCTTTACCGCGTGGGGTACGGACAGCGTCGTAAATGTAGGCTTCAATCATGGAAGCTCCTTCAAGGTTGATTGGAAGGCTGGCCTGTCACAGGAAGCGTGAAGCCAGTTCCTTCATGATTTCGTTGGTGCCGCCATAAATGCGCTGCACGCGGGCATCCGCATACAAGCGAGCAATCGGGTACTCCTTCATGTAGCCATAACCGCCAAACAACTGCAGGCACTCGTCGATCAGCTTGCACTGGTTGTCGGTGATCCAGTACTTGATCAAAGCAGCACGATCCACACCCAACTCGCCCTTCAGGTGCGACACCATGGCCGCGTCCACCAGGGCTCGCGAGGCCATCAACAAGGCCTGGCACTCGGCCAGCTTGAAGCGGGTGTTCTGGAACGAGAAAATGGGCTTGCCAAAAGCCTTGCGCTCCTTCACGTAAGCCAGCGTTTCTTTCATGGCCAATTCCATGGCGGCGATGCCGGCCACGGCCACGATCAAGCGCTCTTGTGGCAACTCTTGCATCAGCTGGAAGAAGCCCATGCCTTCTTGCTCGCCCAGCAAGTTGTGCTTGGACACGACCACGTCGTCGAAAAACAGCTCAGAGGTGTCTTGCGCCTCCATGCCAATCTTGTCCAGGTTGCGACCACGGCGGAAGCCAGGGGCCTCTTCCGTTTCGACCACGAACAGCGACATGCCTTGGGCCCCTTGATCCTTGTCGGTCTTGCAGACCACGATGACCAGATTGGCCAATTGGCCGTTGGTGATGAAGGTCTTGCTGCCGTTGATCTTGTAGCTTTCCCCATCAGCCGATTTCAGGGCCAGGGTGCGCACGCCCTGCAAGTCAGAGCCTGTGCCGGGTTCGGTCATGGCAATGGCACCAATCAACTCACCCGTGGCTAGTTTGGGCAACCAGCGCTTTTTCTGTTCTTCGGTGCCGTAGTGCAGGATGTAAGGCGCCACGATGCCCGAATGCAGCGAGCCACCAAACCCGCCGATCGCGGCTTCGCCTTGCGCCAGGATCAGCGCCGCTTCATGACCGAAGTCGCCGCCCGCGCCACCGTATTCCTCGGGCATGGACGCACACAGGAAGCCATTGGCCCCCGCTTCTTGCCAAGCTTGGCGATCCATCATGCCTTGCGCACGCCAGGCTTCGTCCTTGGGGCCCCACTGCTCTTTGAAGAATCGGGTGGCCGACTCGTACAGCATCTTGTGTTCGTCGGTCATCCAGGTGGGGGTAAAGCATTGAATCGCCACGAAATGTCTCCTCGGTCTCGGTCTATCCAGATCACCAACGCCCCGCACGCACTCAATTGGTAATCAAAATTACCCTTGGTGGAAACCCGCGCAAAAGCCGCATACCAGGCGCCATTTGTGACGCTTGTCGCAGCTTATGCCTATGAGGATAGGGGCGTTGGCATGGCTCTTATCTTGAACACCCCAAGGCAATCGGGCAAGAGGATTGCGCCCATTTTTGCGAACGATCGTTCATTTGGTAAGATACATTTCCATTTTGGAACGACGCCTTTCTCATGAGCACCGAGGCATTACCCACTCCGGCCCACAGCCAGACCGACCGGCGAGCCATCCTGGCAGGCATGCGGGGTGACACCCTCAACCGCATTGAAAAAGCGGT
Organism: uncultured Aquabacterium sp.; assembly: GCA_964453105.1. Lineage (GTDB taxonomy): Bacteria > Pseudomonadota > Gammaproteobacteria > Burkholderiales > Burkholderiaceae_C > Aquabacterium. Next base: position 54,902 of record CAYVOP010000003.1, read on the forward strand.
TCTTGATCTGTTTTCAGACAAGGACTTCCACGAGGTCAGCCTGATCGATGTGGCCCGCAAGGCGAACGTGTCGCTGCAGACCATCTACAAGTACTTCGGCAGCAAAGAGGTGCTGGTCTACGCTGTGCTGGACGTGACCCTGGGACGCCTGGCCGAGCGCATGATCGACCACCTGCAGGGCATTGACGATGCACGCGAGCGACTGCGCAAGACCTGCTGGGTCACCCTGGACTACATGGACAAGCACCCGGCCGTGATGCTGCTGCTGTTCACCGCCGTGCCCGTTTCACGGCACCGCAATATCAGCATCTACGAAAGTCCCGAGCTGATGGGCGCTTTCCTGGGCGTGTTCAAAGATGGCCAGGCACGCGGCGTGCTCAACAACCGTGTGTCGTCCAAGATCCTGCTCGACATCTTCATGGGCATGATTGGCCGCATCGTGCTGATGCACATCGTGCGCGGCGAAAAGCGCCCGCTGATCGAACAGTTCGATGACCTGTTCAACATCTTGTGGCGAGCCATGTCAGCCGATTGAGGCCAAATGAGGCGCTCGGCTTGCACCGGCGCTCACAGAGCCTGGGCGTGCTCGACTCGGTTGCGCCCCAGGCGCTTGGCCTGCAGCAGGGCCGCATCGGCGGCTTCGGTCAAACCCGCTGCGGTATCAAGCAGGGGCAAGGAAGCAATGCCCGCGCTGAACGTGGCATGCAAGGCCCCACCCGCATGGGCATGCGGCAAGGCCGCAAAGTCAGCGCGAATGCGGTCAATGACCACCTTGGCCTGGTCTGCCGTCACCCCCGGTAGCGCCACCAGAAATTCTTCCCCACCATACCGGCCAATCAGGTCACCCGCCCGCAAACGCCCCTTGAGCAGCCAGGCCAGCGCCCGAATCACCTGATCACCCACAGGGTGCCCGTAGGTGTCGTTGATGCCTTTGAAATGGTCTATGTCAATCATGACCACCGTCAGCGCTGAGCCCGTGTCCGCCTGCCCCACCAGGGCATTCAGGCGAGACTTGGCCGCCGTGTGGTTGAACAGGCCCGTGAGCCCGTCCAGCCGGGTCGAGCGCAGCGTTTCCCGGAAGCGCTCGATCTTGGTTTTCACCACGGCCGCCAGCAGCACCGGGTTGAACGGCTTGGTCAGGAACTGATCGCCGCCCAGGCGCAAGGCCTCGACCTGCATGCCCACATCGGTCGCGCCTGACAAGTACACGATGGGCACCGTGCTGTAGGCCGACATTTGCCGCAGCACACGGGTGGCCTCCACCCCGTTGAAGCGGGGCATCTGCATGTCCATCAAGATCAGGTCAGGCCGATACGATTCCAGCGCATCCAGCAAGGTACTGGGGTCTCGAATGGCGTGGCTGTCAATGCCGTGCTGGGCCAGGGTGCGCTGGATCAGCGCCACCGCCACCCGCGAGTCTTCCACCACCAGTACGCGATGCTTTTCCTGCTCAACGTGCAGCACCAGATCCAGAATGCGATCGAGCACGCGCGAGGCCTGCTCGTCTGATGGGATGGCCACGTCCACCCCCGCCCGCATCAAATTGACAATGGGCTCGATGGCGGACTCCACCCCCAGGTAGAACAACTGGCTGGCCGGGCAGCGCGCGCGCAAGGCTTGCACACGCTCAAATTCCGCCTCACCAATGGGGCCATTTCCGGGCACAAACAACACCGCCAAAGGCATGTCGTCAGAGGGCAGTTCACCGCCCCAGGGCAGCATGGACACCAGGAAGCCGAAATAGCGCAACTGCCCACACAGGGCCTCGACCATTTCTGCGCGCTCAGGCGAACCCACCAGCCACACGGAACGGGGCTTGATCCAGTCGACATCGTGGGCTGCGGTCGTCGCCGCCGGCTCGGCTGCCCGGCGCTCGGCCGTCTGGGGCCTGGCCGTGGCCACCGCGCCCAGCAATGCATCGACTTGGCGCTGCAAAGCCAAACGTGCCTGCTCGGGAATCGGGTGGTCAGCCGGCGTGCCCAGGTGCATCAAGGCCGCGTTTTCCAGGCCTTCGCACAAGCGCATCAAGCCCGGCAGGCGCATGCGATTGAAATGCTCGGCCAGGCTGTTGATGGCCACCGCGAACTCGATGAACTGATCAAAACGACCATCCACGACATACAAGTCCCAGCGCGTGCGCAGGACATACAGTCGGTCGTCAATCGAATTCAGTGGCAATCCGGTCATCTAAGGGCGAACACACGGCAGGTGTCAGACATTATCAAATGTTGTCGGCACCGCGCCGGTTCCGCTTAGATGACCTCGGCGTCAGATACGGCTGAAGGTGAACAATTCCACACGGAATGGCCCCCAGCGTCATCCACTGTGGCGCCCCGGATGCGCCTGTTGGGCAGCCGCCTCGCGCAATTTGTCCTTCTTGCTTTTGCGCCGCCCCTTGATGCCCCCATTGGGGTCCAGCCCCTTGGGGGCGCTAGCGTCGGCTGACGCATCGGACGCCTGCGCCCGGTCTTCCGGCGTCAACTCGAACCCAGGCACCTGCTCTCTCGCCACCCGTGCGCCCTGGCGCTTTTCAATCAGGCGGAAGTGCGCCTCTTGCTCCGGCACGATGAAGCTCACGGCCAGACCCGACTCCCCGGCTCGTCCGGTTCGGCCAATGCGGTGCACATACTCAGCCGCCGAACGGGGCAAGTCGTAATTGACCACCGCCGGCAGGCCTTTGATGTCGATGCCACGGGCCGCCACATCGGTGGCCACGACCACGCGCAAGGTGTGCGCCTTGAAAGCATCCAGTACCGCCCGCCTGCCGCCCTGGCTCAAATCGCCATGCAAGGCCGCAGCGGCCATGCCTGCCTTGTGCAGTTTGTGCGCCACCAATTCGGTGGCGTACTTGGTGGCCACAAACACCAGCACGCGCTCCCAGCCCTGCGATTCAATCAAATGTCGCAGCAAAGGCGTTCGCCGCGGGGCGGCCACCTCCACTGCCCTTTGGGTGATGTCGGGTGCCGAAGTTGACTCGGCCTCGACGTCCAGGCACACCGGCTCATGCAGCAGCGCCTGCGCCAAGGACTGCACCTCGTCGTCGTAGGTGGCGGAGAAGAACAGACTCTGGCGCCGTGCGGGCAGCAGATCGAGGATGTGGCCCAACTCGTCAGCAAAACCCAAGTCCAGCAAACGGTCCGCCTCGTCAAGCACCAAGACCTGGAGTTGCGACAAACTCAGGGCGTTGTGCTCCACCAGATCCAGCAACCGGCCCGGGGTGGCCACCACCACGTCGGCGCCACCACGCAGCGCCATCATCTGCGGGTTGATCGACACCCCACCGTAGGCCACCACCACCTTGCAAGCATTCGGCAAACCTTGGGCCAGCGCACGAAACACCTCGCCCACCTGTTGCGCCAACTCTCGTGTGGGCACCAGGACCAGCGTATGCAAACCGTGCAACCGCTTCGCGGCACCGCGGCGCACCTGCACGATCTGATCCAGCAAGGGCAACGCAAAGGCCCCGGTTTTACCGGACCCGGTTTGCGACAGCGCCCACACGTCGCGCCCACGCAGCACCTCTGGGATGGCCTGAGCCTGAACGGGCGTGGGCACTTCGAACCCCTGCTCGGCCGCAGCACGAACCAAGGGGGATGACAAACCTAGGGCAGCAAATGACATGCCGCATTGTCGCAGGCTGGCGCCGCCGCCCTCAGGAATATTCAGGGTGCGACCGGCACCGCCCCAGCAATTTCGTACATGCGCCCAGAGTAGGACAACACATACACACTGTCAGGCGCAAAGCCCTGCCCCGGCTTACCGACCACCACCGCACTGGGCAGGCTCAGGCCTTGCGCCAAGCGGCACAGCTGACCGCTCGGCGACGCGCGCCAGATTTCACCGCTCAGGTAAGCCGCCACATACAGATTGCCTTGGCCATCGATGTCCAGCCCATCCAGGCCAGCCAGGGCGCGCTGCACAGGCACCGCAGCGTGCAAGGTCACCGCGCCATCCACCAGATTGACCGCCTTGACCGCCGCTGGCAGAAATTGGTTGACGAACAAGGTTCGGCCATCTTTGCTCAAGGCCAACCCATTGCTGTTGAGGTTTTGCCATTTACGCTGCACCTCGCCCCCGGGCGAAACGCGATCCAGGCTCAGCGCCAGGTTGTCAGATGCGTAGTAGCTGCCATCTGGCGCACGAACCACGCCATTGGCCATGGACAGGCCTTTGACGATGGGGGTGACCTGGCCCTTCGCCAGATCCACTCGCGCCAAACCCGCCAGACCCAACGAAGGCAAGGCACCGCCCGGGCCATTACCCGTACCGATGACCACTTCGGTTTCGCTGTTGACCACGATGCCGCCCGGCATGCTGATGCCCGAGGCCACTTCCACCGGCTGCGCGCTCAGGCTGTCTTTGCGCATCAGCTTGCTACGAAAGGGTTGGCTGAAAACCAGCTTACCCGAAGGCAAAAAGGCGGCGGACTCCATGGCCCCCAGCCCTTCATGCACAACGCGCACGCCGGCCACCCCGGCGCATTCCGGCATACCAGGGTCCGATGCCATTGCCACCCCTGCCCAGCTTGACAGGCACGCAGCCAGCCAAAGTCCTCCCTGAGCCATTTTTGATTTCGAGTTCATGGGTTGTCTCCTACGGTGTTTTTGGGTTCGTTTGCACACATGTGATATGTGAATCACATGATGTTAGGCCGACGCCAAACGAATGAGGAGAGGGGTTATCACTCAGGCCGCAACACGCTCAGAGAATAAAAAAACCGGGCCTGAGTCCGGTTTTTGAATCTACCCAGCCGCATCAGCAGGGCTCGAAGCAGCGCATCACTCCACCGCCTTGACCATGTCCTCAACCACCTTCTTGGCATCACCGAACACCATCATGGTCTTGTCCATGTAGAACAGCTCGTTGTCCAGCCCGGCGTAGCCAGAGGCCATGGAACGCTTGTTCACGATCACAGTCTTGGCCTTGTAGGCTTCCAGGATCGGCATGCCGTAGATGGGGCTGCCCTTCACGTGCGCGGCGGGGTTCACCACGTCGTTGGCGCCCAGAATGATGGCGACATCAGCCTGACCGAATTCGGCGTTGATG
>CAYVOP010000004.1:0-58089 GCA_964453105.1 uncultured Aquabacterium sp.
GTACCAAGCAGCTGACCAACTTCCGCGTCTCTGGTAAGGAAGACGCCGTCAAGATCACGCCTCCGATCGAGTTGACACTGGAATACGGTGTGGACTTCATTGACGACGACGAACTGGTCGAAATCACGCCCAAGAGCGTGCGTCTGCGTAAGCGCCACCTGAAGGAACACGATCGCAAGCGTGCCGATCGCGAATCCAAGGCCTGATGACCCTAGGCGAGATGAGTGCAGTGACGGAAACTCAGTTGTCGCCATGGCGGGCCTGCGTGGCCCCCATGCTCGACTGGACGGATCGTCACTGTCGCTACTTTCATCGCCTGATCAGCCCCGAGGCTCGTCTCTACACCGAGATGTTGACCACCGGGGCTTTGATCCACGGCCAGATGACGCGCTTTCTGGATTACAGCGAGCAGGAGCACCCTGTGGCGCTGCAGTTGGGCGGTAGCGAGCCTGCTGACCTGGCGCACTGTGCCAAGCTGGCGCAGAAATGGGGCTACGACGAGGTCAATCTGAACTGCGGCTGCCCCAGCGAGCGCGTGCAGCGCGGTGCCTTTGGTGCTTGCCTGATGAATGAGGCCACTTTGGTGGCAGATTGCGTCAAGGCCATGATCGATGCCGTGGGTGGCGATCCCAATGTGCCGATCACGGTGAAGCATCGCATTGGTATTGACCAGATCGAAAGTTACGACTTCGTGCGTGACTTCGTGGGGACCATTGCCGACGCGGGTTGCCAAGTTTTCATTGTGCATGCGCGCAATGCCTGGCTCAAAGGGCTCAGCCCGAAGGAAAACCGGGAAATTCCTCCGCTTCGCTATGAGTTCGTTCACCGACTGAAGCGCGACTTCCCGCATCTCACCATCGTGGTCAACGGCGGTTTGTCAGACAACGCGTCGTGCGTGGAGCAACTGCGCCCCGGCGCGGTGTACGACGGCGTGGCGCTGGATGGCGTCATGGTGGGGCGAGCGGCTTATCACACCCCTTGGATGATGGCCGATTGGGCTGAGTTGCTGTTTGGCCAAGGTGCCAAGTCAGACTCATTGACCCGCGAATCGGTCGAGGCCGCCATGGTGGCTTACACCGAGGCAGAGATGATTCGAACCAAGGGCTGGGCGCACGGGGAGGTTCGCTGGCCTCAGGTCATGCGCCATGTGCTGGGCTTGTACAACGGCTTGCCAGGTGCGCGTCGTTGGCGTCAGGTTTGGTCCGATCACAAGCTCAAAGAACATTTGCCCAGCGAGGTGATGCGTTTGGCGCACGAACGGCCGGCACGAGTCGAGTAGTAATCGGGCAATTTAAACGCCAGCCACATAGGCATAAAAAATGCACCCCTCGGGGTGCATTTTTATTGGAGTTTGATCCGGAGATCAGACGCGCTTCTTGTACTCGTGGGTGCGGGTGTCGATTTCGATCTTGTCGCCCGATTCAACGAACAGGGGCACAGAGATTTCGAAGCCGGTGCCAACGATGCGAGCAGGCTTCATGACCTTGCCGGAGGTGTCACCCTTGACGGCGGGCTCGGTTTCGATTTCACGGACCACGCTGGTAGGCAGTTCCACAGAAATGGCGCGGCCGTCATAGAACACCACTTCAACGGGCATGGCATCTTGCAGGTAGCTGATGGCGTCACCCATGTTCTCGGCTTCCACCTCGAACTGGTTGTATTCGGCGTCCATGAAGGCGTACATGGGGTCAGCGAAGTAAGAGTAGGTGCACTCCTTCTTTTCCAAGATGATTTGGTCCATCTTGTCGTCAGCCTTGAAGACCACTTCGGCGCCAGCGCCGTTCAGCAGGTTCTTCATCTTCATGCGGACGGTTGCAGCGCCACGGCCGCCACGGCTGTATTCGGTCTTCAGGACGACCATCGGGTCTTTGCCCTGCATGATCACGTTGCCAGCGCGGATTTCTTGTGCGAGTTTCATGTGTGGTTCCCGAGAGGGTCTGAATCTAGAAGCGAAAAAGGGGTGCTGGCATGGAACGGCAAAGCGTTGAATCAACGTGGTTCAATGCGAGCAAAGCCGCCTATTTTAACCTGGGTGGGTACCAAATTCGAGGGCGAATTCAAGCAATTGGGTAGTCAGGTCACCTTGGCAGGCCAATTTTTGTCCCGATTCTTGACACGCCTTCAGCCAGCCTGATTGACTGTGGGCCAAGCTCCACAGGTCGGATAGCGGCGCTGAGTCCGAACTCAAGAGGTTCCAGGTGCGCCAGGCGGACGCCACCTTTTGAGTCAGTTCTGGCCGCCAGTTCGCCATCCACTGTTGCATGAAGGCCTTGAGTTTGTCCGCGTGGACCCCGTCGTCTTGCTCATAAATTTGCCAAATGTGGGGGCGCCCAGCCCACAAGGCCCGCACGGCGGAGTCTTCCCCGCGCACCAGATTCAAGTCGCAGGACCACAGCAGGTAGTCGAATTCGACTTGAGACAAGTGCGGCAGTTCATGCAGTACCAAGTGATCCGAGCATCCTCCGCGCTCAGATGCCCACCGGCGTGCCAGGCGGGTGGCCGGTCCCGGGGTGAGGAGCAGGGTGGTGCCTTTGTGATCGCCAAGCGGCGAGACTTGTGCAAGCTGGTTCAGCCAAGTCGCCAATGGGGCGCTGTCGTAGCAAAAAACGCTGACAAGCCGATGCCCTTGGGTCGAATCGCTCAAGAGAGCGGGGCCCGACACCCCCAGGTTGCGCAGCCAGTCAACGCGTGCCTGAGCGTCTTGTTGGAAAGCATCGCGGCGGGCCAGAAGCCCGGGCTCGCGTAGCAGGCCTCCGGTTCGCTGTGTGAACCCAGGGTAGAAAAACCATTTCTTCAGACCCGCACCCGCGCCATTCCAAACGGGCGATTGCAACCTGTGAGAGCGTTCAACATAGTCTTCCGCGCTGAGGTATTCCAGGTTGATCCACACCGGTGGTTGTGCGCGCTGCATGCCTGCCACAAAGGTTTCTGGCAGATGGCAGCCAAATGCTTCCACCACCACATCGCCAGGGGGCGGGGGCGACAGTTCGGCCTGTTGCCAGTCCAGGACTTCGACTGCTCGGGGCGCTGGGGCCATCCAATTCAGCGCCGAGGCATCATCGATCCACAATCGCACCTGGTGACCTCGGGCGCACAGATCGGCGCTCAGGCGCCAGCACACCCCAATGTCTCCGAAGTTGTCGATCACGCGACAGAAGATGTCCCACAGCATGGCGGCCATTATCGGCACAATCACGCACCATGACTGACAGTGTTGAGAACAGTGCGCAGCCCGAGCCCCGCGATGTTGTCTGGGCTCGTTTGCTGGCGGAAGTAGCCACCTTGCCCAACTTGCCCGGGGTCTATCGGTATTTCGATGCCCAGGACGACTTGCTGTACGTGGGCAAGGCCAGAGACCTCAAACGTCGCGTTTCGAGCTATTTCCATAAGAACCACGGTGGCACCCGCATTGGCCACATGGTGTCGCGCATCGTGCGCATGGAAACCACGGTGGTTCGCAGCGAAGCCGAGGCCTTGCTGCTCGAAAACAACCTCATCAAGACACTCAATCCGCGGTTCAACATCCTCTTTCGGGACGACAAGAGCTATCCGTACCTCAAGATCGTGACCCACGAGTTCCCTCGGATTGCCTACTACCGGGGGGCGGTTGATCGCAAACATCGCTACTTCGGGCCGTATCCCAATGCCTGGGCGGTGAAGGAAACCATTCAGCTATTGCAGAAGGTGTTCCTCTTGCGCACCTGTGAAGATGCGGTTTACAACCACCGAACTCGGCCGTGTCTGCTGTACCAAATCAAACGCTGCAGCGGGCCGTGCGTGGGTTTCATCGGCGAAGAAGACTATCGCGCCAGCGTGGGGCAGGCTGAGCGGTTCTTGCTCGGAGAGACCGACGGGGTCATAGCCAGCCTGCAGGAGCGCATGATGGCCTATGCCGAGCGCTTTGAATACGAAAATGCCGCCGAGGTACGCAACCAGATCAATGCCCTGTCTGCCGTGCTGCACCAGCAGGCTGTTGAAAGCGTGGGGAACAAGGACGCCGACATTCTGGCAGTGAAGGTGTTGGGGGGACGTGCCTGCGTCAACCTGGCCATGGTGCGGGGCGGGCGGCACTTGGGTGATCGGGCCTATTTCCCTGTGCATGTGCAGGACCACTTCCTGGCTCCTGAGGAGCAAGATGCCGAAGCGGCTGGTCTGGGTGAGCCATCGGCGCCCATGTCTGCCGAGGCTCTGTTGCAGCAGACCGAGGTGGGGGTGCTGGATGCATTTCTGGCCCAGCATTACCTGGGTAACAGCGTGCCTTCCATGCTGATTCTGAGCCATGCGGTCGATCCGGCCTTGGTTGAAGCACTGTCCGAGCAAAGCGGGCATCGCATCACGGTGGTTCGCCAACCCAGAGAGCAGCGGCGTGTCTGGCTTGACATGGCCATCAAGGGGGCAGAGCTGTCGCTCGCACGCTTATTGAGCGAAGAGGGCTCGCAGCAGGCCCGAACACGGGCCTTGGTGGAGGCGTTGGGCTTGGATGTGGTGCTGGAAGATCGCGGCGCGGCCGTAGGCGCTACGGATCTGGCTCCCCCTGACAATACTGAGGTACCCGAGGTTGCCGCAGGGGCCGAATCGGCCGAACCGGTCGGTCGTGCCGGTGACCCCAGTGCGCAACTGCGAATAGAGTGCTTTGACATCAGCCACACCGCAGGCGAGGCCACCCAAGCCTCTTGTGTGGTCTATGAACAGCACAAGATGCAGTCCTCCCAATATCGTCGCTACAACATCAGCGGCATCACTCCGGGAGACGACTACGCCGCCATGAAGCAGGCCCTGGAGCGGCGTTACGGCACGGCCAAACCGGATCAGTTGCCAGACTTGGTGCTGATTGACGGTGGTAAAGGGCAGGTGGGCATGGCGCGAGACGTTTTTCAGGCCCTGGGCCTGTCCATCTCAATCATCGTGGGGGTGGAAAAGGGCGAGGGCCGCAAAGTGGGGCTGGAAGAGCTGGTTTTCGCAGACGGAAGGGCGAAGCTGCAGTTGGCCCCCGACTCGGCCGCTTTGATGCTCGTGGCGCAAATTCGCGACGAGGCACACCGCTTTGCCATTACCGGCATGCGCGCCAAACGTGCCAGTGTGCGCACTGGAGGCAGTCGCCTGGAAGACATCCCTGGCGTGGGGCCGAAACGACGTGCAAAATTGTTGCAGCGCTTCGGCGGCGTTCGAGGCGTGGCAGCTGCTACTGTGGACGAGTTGGCCACAGTCGATGGCATTTCAAAGGATCTGGCGGAGGAAATCTATCGTGCCTTGCGTTGATTGGAAATGGCTGGGGTTGTTTGCCGCGTTGGTGCTAGGCGGGTGCGCAACCCAGTCTGGTCCGGCTCAAAATTCGGGCAGTGGGGCCGTGGCGCCTGCTGCTAACACCGTGGGCGGTACGTCAGCGGCGGCAGCCAAAGGGGGGGCTACCAAGTTGGCGGCGCCTGCCACGCCCAGAAACTGGGATGAGGCTCGTGCGCAAGCTGCTCGGCGCATCGTGGCAGCCAACCCGGATCAAACCTACATGGGCAAGCCGCCTGACATGCTCTTGGCCATTCCGGTTCTGAGCATTGAGCTCAATGCCGATGGCAGCGTGCGCAACATTGATGTGATGCGCAAGCCCAGCCAGGCGCTTGACACCATCGAATTGGCCAAGCAGGCCGTTCGCCGTGCCGCGCCGTTTGGCGATGTCTCACGTTTGCCCAAGCCCTGGAAGTTCAACGAAACCTTTTTGTTCAACGACCAGCGCAAGTTCAAGCCCATGACTCTGGATCAACGTTGAACCTGGCCCTTTGAGGGCACAATGACTGCATGTTTCTGAATTTGCCCACTTTGCTCACCTGGGCGCGGATCGTTGCGATTCCGCTGATCGTTGGTGTGTTTTATCTTCCTTGGCCTGCGGCCGAACTCAACCTGACGGCCAGTGTGTTGTTCGTGCTGGTGGCGCTGACCGACTGGCTTGATGGTTGGCTGGCTCGTCGCCTGAACCAGACGTCCGCATTCGGCGCCTTTCTGGATCCGGTTGCTGACAAATTTCTGGTGTGCGCTTCCTTGCTGATCTTGCTTCAGTTGGATCGCGTCAATGCCTTGGTGGCCCTCATCATCATTGGTCGGGAAATCGCCATCTCGGCCTTGCGCGAGTGGATGGCGCAGATCGGCGCATCCAAGAGCGTGGCCGTGCATATGCTGGGCAAGCTCAAAACGGCCTCGCAAATGGCCGCCATCGTATTGCTGCTGTTTGATGGTGTTTTGTTTGGCGTGTTGGACACCCGCCAATTGGGTACCTGGCTGATCTACGTTGCTTGCGGGCTCACGATTTGGTCCATGGCCTACTACCTCAAGAAATCGTTGCCCGACATTCGAGCCAAGGCGCGATAAGCTGGTTCGGTCGTCGATGCGATGGGGCCCCAGATGTCAAGGGCACATCTCCGCGCAAGCGGCCGGCTTGATTGGGCATAGAATGATTTTTTCACCCCCCGACGCGCTGCCCCTTGCTTCTTGTTGCGCGCTGGGCCGTGTCCTGGTAACTCGTCCTTGACTGCAGATCAAAGGGGATTTTCGTGAACAAGTCGGAGTTGATAGACCACATTGCCGAACAGGCTGACATTTCCAAGGCGGCTGCGGGCCGAGCCCTTGAGGCGCTGATTGGTGGTGTGGTTACCACGCTCAAAAAGGGCGATGCTGTTTCCCTGGTAGGATTCGGGACTTTCGCGGTCACCACGCGTGCGGCACGAACCGGCCGCAATCCACGCACGGGGGCTACGATCAAGATCAAAAAGGCCAAGGTGCCAAAGTTCCGTCCTGGGAAAGCCCTGAAGGACGCCGTGAACTAAAATACGATTTTCAAGCTGTCGGGTGCTTAGCTCAGTTGGTAGAGCGGCGCCCTTACAAGGCGTAGGTCGGGGGTTCGAACCCCTCAGCACCCACCACACCGATGGCGACACAAGGCGAACCCAGGTTCGCCTTTGTGTCATCTAAAGCCGGGATATTCATCCTTGCACCAATTCAGCGACACCCCGCCATGTTTGATTTCGTTCGCAAGCACACCCGCCTATTCCAGTTTGTCTTGCTCATTCTGATCCTGCCTTCTTTTGTCATGTTTGGTGTGCAAAGTGCCTCCAAATTTGGGAGTGACGAAGGGGTGGTTGCCAAAGTGGGGGGCGGCAAAATCACCCAACCACAGTGGGACAATGCCTTGCGGCAGATGGCCGAGCGTGTGCGTGCCCAGCGTCCGCAAACCGATCCGCGAGAGTTCGACAAGCCCGAAGTCAAAAAGGCTGCGCTGGATCAGTTGGTCAAAGATTTCGTGCTGACCGTGGTCGCCAAAGATCAGCGCCTCACCCCAACTGATGCGCGAATTGCGCGCATCTTCGCAACCGATCCTCAATTTGAGGCGTTGCGCAACGCGGATGGCAGCCTGAATAAGCAAATCTTGCAGGCGCGCGGCATGAGCGGTGTTCAATTCGAAGCCATGTTGCGCGAAGAATTGACCGTTGGCCAGGTGCTCGCGGCAGTCTCGGCAACTGGCCAGACCTCGACTGCGGCGAGCCAGCAAGCTGTGAATGCGCTGTTTCAGGTGCGAGAGGTGCAGTGGCAAAAATTCGACGCCAAGCAGTACGCATCTCAGTTGAACCCGACAGATGCGCAACTGCAGGCTTTTTACAAAGATCCGGCCAACGAGTCTTGGCTGACGGCCCCTGAGCAGGCTGACGTGCAATACGTGGTGCTTGATCTGGATACGTTGAAGCAGCGTGTGACCTTGTCTGAAGACGATCTGCGTGCCTCATACAAAGAAAACATCTCGCGCTATGTAGAGCCAGAAGAGCGTCGTGCCAGCCACATTTTGATCAAGGCGGAAGCCAGTGCCACACCAGATCAGAAGAAGGCTGCGCGTGCCAAGGCGGAGCAACTGTTGGCACAAGTGCAAAAGTCGCCTGCAGTTTTTGCTGAGTTGGCCAAGAAGAATTCCGATGACCCTGGTTCTGCGGCCAATGGCGGTGACCTGGACTTCTTTGGCAAAGGCGCCATGACCAAGGCGTTTGATGAGGCAGTTTTCTCGATGCAGGTGGGGCAGACCAGCGGCATCGTGGAAACGGACTACGGCTTTCACATCATTCGTTTGACGGGTATTCGTGGTGGCAAGGGGCAGTCGTTTGAAGCTGTGCGTGCACAGATCGAAGACGAGGCCCGCAAGCAATCGGCCTTGCGTCAGTATGCTGAGGTGGCCGAGCAGTTCACCAACAAGGTCTACGAGGTCTCCGATAGCCTCAAGCCTGTCGCTGATGACTTGAAACTGGCCATCCAGTCCGCATCGGGTGTGCTGCACAACCCGGCCGGCAAAGATCAGGGTGTGCTGTCTAACCAGCGTTTGCTCGACGCATTGTTTGATCCGGCCAATCGGTCGAAGGCGCGCAATACCGAGGCCATCGAAGTGGGGCCGAATAAATTGGTGTCGGCTCGTGTGGTGAAGTATCAAGCTGCGGCCCGCTTGCCTTTCGATCAGGTGCAAGGCAAAGTGCGCGAGCGCTGGGTTGCTGCCGAGGCCGTGAAATTGGCCCGCCGCGATGCCGAGCAAAAGATGGCTGCTTGGAAGCAGGCGCCAGACAAGGCTGAGTTGCCCGCATCGGTTCAGATGTCTCGCCGCAACATGTATGGTCAACCCATGCCTGTGCTGGAAGCGGCGATGCGCTTGCCAGCCGACAAGCTGCCAGCTTGGACTGTGGTTGATCTCGGAGCAGAGGGTAGCGCGGTACTGCGGTTGAACAAGGTCGCGCAGCCCAACCTGTTGCCAGCCGAGCAACGTGAAACCGAAGCGCAGTTTGGTCCAATCTGGGGCCGTGCTGAAGCCGATGCCTACTACCGAGCGTTGCAAAGAGAATACAAAGTTCAGTATCTGAATGAAGGCAAAAAAGTGACAGAGGCTGTCACAGCAGCGAAAAAATAGTATATACTTTATGTCTTTCCGGTGGTGGCTGTAGCTCAGTTGGTAGAGTCCCAGATTGTGATTCTGGTTGTCGTGGGTTCGAGTCCCATCAGCCACCCCACCGAAATATCAAACAGGCGCCTTGTGCGCCTGTTTTCTTTTGTGCTCTGCCTGTCGTGAGGTGCCTGCTTCGCCCGCTCAGACGCGTACCGTGTCAGGTCTTGTCTGTGTGCAAGTATTGATCCACCAAGGCCAAGGTTTTGAGCACGTCCAGCGGTTTGCGCAAGTAATCCTGTGCGCCAGATTGCCGGGCCTTGGCTGAAGCTTCTTCGGTGGCGTCGGCAGAGACAATTAGCACCGGGGTGGTCTGCGTTTCTGGCTGTTGGCGTAGTGCTTGCAGCAGCTCCAGGCCGTGTCCATCAGGCAATTGCATGTCCAGCAGGATCAAGTCGTAGTGGTGCGCTGCAATCAGTTGTCGTGCTTGCTCCAATGAATCGGCGAAGCTGAGGTCGATCTGAGGTCGGAATGCCAGAATGCCACTCATGATTTCGCAATTGGTGGCAATGTCTTCCACATACAAGACGGTGCGCTCTCCATAGCTCACCTGATCTGGTCCGGCCAGCTTAAGCGCCTGAGCTACGGGTTCGTTGAACGACTCTAGTGCATCGGGCTTGCTGCCATCGCCTTGGCGAGGAAGGCTAAAGGAGAAGGTACTGCCTTGATCCGGAGCTGATGTCACATTGAGGTGGCCACCCATCATGTGGATGAGCTTTTTGCTGATCAGCAGGCCGATGCCCGTCCCTGGCGTATTGCTGAATTCTTTGCCGAGTCGGTTAAACGGCTCGAAAAGATGTTGCATCTGATGCTCAGACAAGCCAATGCCTGTGTCTCGCACGCTGAATTGAACGGTTTGGTCGCGCACTTCCAATACCAGTTCGACGAGTCCCTCGGATCGGTTGTATTTAATGGCATTGCTTAGCAAGTTAAGCAGAACCTGCTTCAAACGCGTTTTGTCTGCTCGAACCATCAGGGCAAATGCTGGCGTTTTAAGAACCAGCATGACGCCAGCTTGGTGCGCTTGATCTCGCAGCATGTCGACGCAGGTCTGCGCAATATGGCAAGCATTGACTGCGTCGAGGTTGAGGGCCATGTTGCCAGACTCAGCTCGAGACACGTCAAGCACATCGGTAATCATGTTCAGCAAGTGCTGTCCAGCTTGCTCGATTTGCTGAATCATGCGGCCCTGCCGGTCAGTCAAGGGTGGTTGCGTCTCTCGTTGCAGGATCTGGGCGAAGCCGATGACGGCATTGAGTGGGGTGCGCAATTCATGGCTGATGCGCGACAAAAACTCGCTTTTGGCCTTGTTGGCTGTCTCGGCGGCCCTCTGGGCTTGTTGGGCCTGTTCATACAAATGGGATTCGGTGATGTCTCGGCAGTAAACCGAGAGGCCTTGTTCGGATGGGTACAGCCGAATCTCAAGTTCCATGCCCTTGCGAGCTAATGTGATGTTTCTCGTTCTGGCCTGTCCGTCGTGAACGCAGCGCTCGTAATCATTCTTCAGGGCCAGAATTTCTTGGCTTGGCATGGCAAGCCAGTGGTTTTTGCCCATGACGTTGTCGCTTGACAGCGAAAACATGTATTGGGCCTTGCGGTTTACATAGGCGAATCGCCAGTCGTGATCCAGCAGGTAGAAGCCATCGCTGATGGCTTCCAGTGTGGCGCTGAGGCGCCGGATCATGGCCTCCCGATCGTGTTCGCGTTCGCTTAGCCGTTGCGCCATTTCTTCCAGGCCTTGATCTAGCGCCAAGAACTCCTCGTTGGATGAGATTGGCTTGGCTTCATTGATCAGGGTTCCCCGGGACACCTTTCGCATGCGATCGCGAAGTTGTTGGGCGGGGCTGATCACGTTGCCGTAGGCGAATTTCCAGGCGGCACCGACAGCCAGTGACAACAGTGCGATGTAGCTGATGGTGAGAAGCAAAATGGATCGATGCAGCTCGGCGGTCAGGGCTTCATTGGGGATGCCGACCACGGCAGTCCAGTGATAGCTGGATGAGCGGCTGAATGCAGAGGTGACAGAGATGCCTTCCAGTGTCCGGGTCTCCAGGACGCCCTCGTTAACGCGTTTGGCTTGGGCAACCAATTCCGGAACAGCTGATTTGCCAATGAAGCGGCTCATCTCATGGGTGCGGGCAATGATCTTGCCTTCGCCATCCAAAATGGCGCAAACCCAGTTGGCAGGCATCCGTTGTCGAAGCATCAGCGCCGAAAGGCGTTCAGGGAAGATGCCTACGGCGATGCTGTAGGCCGCTTGGCCGCCTTTGAAAACGGGGACACCCATGGCGAGAATGGGTTTGCCGGTCACCGGGCCAATGAACAGGTCAGTCAACACGGTTTGATGGGTGTTGAAGATGTTCAACAAGGCTTGCGGGCTACCACTTTGAGGCAATGCCTCGCCGAACTCTCGAAGGGTGTTGAGTTGTTGGCGCCCGTGCGGGTCTAACAGCACGTAATTGCTGATGTTTTGATAGGGCAGGACTTCTTTGGTGAAGCGATAGAAGGTGGCCAGGTCGCCATCGATGAGCGATGGGCTGACAGACAGGACGTGCAATCCCGATTCAATACTGGCGAGGTCCTTGTCCATGGCTGCGGCCAGAGCTCTGGCGCTGCCAATGGCGTTTTGAGCGATGTGTTCTTTTTCGAGGCGGTAGTTGTCTGCGATGAAATACACAGAACTCAGAGCGCCAGGCACCACGCAGGCAATGACCAACAAAGCCAGGCTGGCACGAATGGTCAGCGGCGAGCGGTGCAGCGACATCCGTGCCTTGGACAAGCCTTTCCTCCGAAATTTTTTATTCTCTGATATCGAAGTAAACCACAGCCAGGGCCCAAAAGAAAACAGCCTCCACATGGGAGGCTGAAATATCTGAAGTCATGCCTTAGTGTTTTCGGCAGGAGCGATTCAGACTTGAGAGGTTTTTTGAAGAAAAATCAAAAAAAGCTGGTTCGCCCCTCATTCTTCATTAGAGGCGATGGTGCTTTGATAAGGGGTGAGGGCGTTTTTGCTGCCGTTGTAGCTCCGTTCAAACTCACGGCGAGCGCGAATGTGTTCGTCGGCGCAGGCTGTGAACAAGATCTGAGTGGTTGGGTGTTGGCAGGCCGTGGGTTGTTTGTAAAACGCTTGCCAGGAAGCTTCGCGGTTCGTGCGCTCACGATGGGTTTGCGCTCGCTCCAGTTCTTCAAGCTTGCGATCTTCTCGGACCATGGCCAGTCGGGCAGATGCTTGGCGGTGCTCTTCCTCGGCAGCGCGGATGGTTTCCGCGGAGGGGCGGTAGACCGAGGCTTGACCGACGGGGCGATGTTCGCCGAACCAGTACTGGGCCATACAGGCGACGATCAGGCCCATGGCGGCAAAGCCGCTTACATGGAGGTAGCTGAAGTTTTTCACTGGGTACAGCCTTTTGCGGAATTGTTGGCGATTGAAGCCAATGCTACCGACCTGTACATCTCGTTACACTAGGGTTCCCCCGCGAAATTTGTCACAGCAACCTGAATGAGGGGGCCTTCGGCTTTCATGCAATGAAAAAGCCCGCATGTTGCGGGCTTTTGCAGTGAGTTTCTGATGTTGCTCAGAAACGGATGCCCAATTTCATTGTGTAGGAATTGGCTTTGCCGGTGCGATCACCTTCAACGGCCAGATTCATCAAACCCAGATTGGCGTTGACGCCAGCAAAGTATTTGGTCTGCCCCACATTTTCTGACTTGAGGGCAGGAGACTCAGGAGCCGAAACGCGCGATTGAACATAGCCAATCCCGGCGTAAGGAGTGAGCAGGGTGAAGCCCTTGGAGATGGAGAGGTCTGCGCTTGTGCTGCGCAACTTCAGTTGGTCCAGTCCCATGGTTTGCGACATGCCCAGGCGAGCCGCAACGGCGGGCATCAGGGCGCTGCCGGGCATGAATGCCCAACGCAATTCACCACCTAGAGCGCCCAGACCGGTTCCAGGCACCGTGGTGTAAGACGCGCCGATGTTGAGGTTGAGCGGCAAGCCCTTGTGAACCCGAATGGCTGCGGTGGGCAGCACAGATGGTACCGATGCACCGGCCGCGGCCTTCTTGATGACGTCGCGGTTTTCCAGCTTGGTGCCGCCAACGGTTGCGCCTACGTCGAAACCGGTCAGCCCCATGTCCGCAGCCGGAATAACGCCCTTGTAAGACATGGCCGATGAGAAGTCTTCACTCAGTCGACGAAATTCGCTTTGATTGAGGTTGCTGATGGCATTGAACTCGTAGGCTTGTGCCGACAGACCAGATGCGGCCAGCAGGGCCAACGCGGCGATGCGGAAGGTGGATTTCATGGCAGGAATTCTCTCGAAGTAAGGCCCATGTTGACAGGCCACCTGCCTCCCTTGGGGAAGAAGGTGGCCCGTGCCAAATGAATGCAACGGTGCACAAGCACCGCAAGCATTACTTCTTAGCCTTGGCGGCTTTCTTGGCGGGAGCTTTTTTGGTAGCAGCTGGAGCTTTGGCTGCGGCTTTCTTGGCAGCAGCCTTGGGGTCAACCGCAGCCTTGAAGGTGGCGCCTGGTGTGAACTTGGGCAGTTTGGCTGCCGCGATCTTGATCTTGGCGCCAGTGCTGGGGTTCACGCCGTTGCGAGCGGCACGAGCGTGTTGCTTGAAGGTGCCGAAGCCAGGCAGTGTGATGGTGCCACCCTTCTTGACCGTGGTCACCACGACATCAAGGAGCGTATCCAGAATGCGACCAGCTTCTGCTTTGGACAGTTCATGCTGGGTAGCCAGATGCTGAATCAGTTCGCCTTTGTTCATCTGAGGAAACTCTTGGTTGCACCCGCAACATTGCGGGCAATCCTATTGTGCAGGACATCGACCAAGTTGATACCGGTTTTGCCCCTAGAACATTGTGAAAAGGCCAGTTCTGATCGGGTCTGTAGCGTGATTGCTGCTATTTGCTGGGTGTTGAGGGCGACTGTCATGGGTGGGACACGTCTAACTTGTAAACAAGCTGTTTCTGTCGTGATTTTTTACCGCTGTATTTCGTGTTTTGGCTGGGTGCGCTTTACCGGTCAGTTACACGCAGACGCAGGCGGTACTTGATCCACTTTTAGAGTTGCGCTCAGTTTTTAAGTCGTTTGTTGTACAGGTGGGAGTACGTGATGCCTGATATTCATTTGGTGTTCAAGGGGCAGACTTGGTTTGGTTTGTCCGTTAGCTTGGTGGCCGCAGTCACTGCCTGGATGGTTTGGGGCCCGCTGGGGTCGTTGCTCTGTTTTGGCGTGTTCGCCGGAGGAACCTTGTGGTTGGAGTCTCGCAGTCGGCGTGTGCGGGGACGGCAGGCTCGCGCGGTGTACCGCATGACCGAATTTCTCGGATTGTTGGGCGCTTTGGGGGTGCTGATGACCGTGGCCACGGTCTTGAATCGGTAAGTAGGGCAGCAGGTCTTGATTGTGATGTGTGTAAAGAAGGGAACACCGGTCTGAGGGGGGGCGTGGTTGTTCCTGATTGTGTTTGCTGTTATTGCAGTGCAGGATCAGCGCCCTAGGAATCTAGGAATCAATCCTGCAGGCTTGCGAGAGGGTAAGAAATGGGGCGTTCACGTTGTTTGGCTGTGCTGATGGCGGTCGGGCTGGTGTTGACCAGTGGGCAGTCTTTCGCCGGTTGCAATCCCAATAAGCCTGCGCCTCCTGTGGCTGAACGTTTCACCATCAAAGGTGGCACGGTGCTGGATAAGGTGACCGGCCTGACTTGGCAGCGTTGCAGCGTGGGTCAGAAATGGAAAGAAAAAGTGGGTTGTGTTGGCCTGGTGGATCAGGTCAATTTCGCCGCAGCCAAAGACGAAGAGGGCGATGGTTGGCGATTGCCTCGTCCTGCAGAATTGCGCTCCTTGTTGCTGGGACGCTGTCGCAATCCTGCAATCAATGAAGAGGCTTTCCCTGATATGGATCCGTCGGTACTCTGGTACTGGGCCTACGACGGTAAGCTGGACCAAGTTGTCAATTTTGGTGATGGCAATCCCGGCTACTGTGCTAACGCGCGTTGTGCAGGCAATGCTGCCCGGCTGGTCAAGCGTGAAGTGGATGTGGCTGCGATAGCTTCAGGGAATTGATCGTTTTCCGGTGATTTACTTTCGTCAGATCAGGCGACCGTCCATTGATTTCTGGATGGTGGTCTTGCTCGCCTGCGCCGCGCTGGTCGTAGGCTGGTGGGCTGTCGTTCACTTCATTCAACCCGCACCTCCCAGGCACATCGTGATGACGGTGGGCCCAGAAGGTGGTGGCTATGAGGGGTTTGCGCGTCAGTTCAAAGAGGTGTTAGCGCGTGATGGCATCGAAGTCGAATTGCGTCCAACCAATGGCGCGCACGAAGATCTGAGGCTGCTTAACGACCCGGGGAGTGACGTGACTGCGGCCCTGGTGCAGGGCGGTGTTGCGCAAGATTCTGATGGCGAAAACCTCATGAGTCTGGCGTCGCTGTACTACGAGCCCGTTTGGGTGTTTTACAGACGCGGCCTGCCAATTGACCGGCTCACCGGCTTTCAAGGGCGGCGCGTAGGCCTGGGGCCGCGTGGCAGTGGCATGAACGCGTTGGCCGTTCAGTTGTTTAATGCCAATGGGTTGGACAGCGATAACACGCATTTCGAAGCCTGGGCGCCGCAAGAGGCTGCGCAGCGCTTACTGGATCGCCAGCTCGACGCCGTGTTTCTGGTGGGCGCGCCAGAGTCGTCGTTGATCAATCGGCTGATGCATGAGCCTGGGTTGAGCGTATTGTCGTTTCGCCAGGCGGAGGCCTATTCACGGTTGTTTCCTTTTCTGACCCGGGTGGTGTTGCCGTCGGGGGGCTTCGATCTGGCTAAAAACATTCCTTCACGGCCAGTGGAATTGGTGGCACCTACGGCCATTTTGGTGGTGCGTGACACGATTCATCCAGCTCTGATCACCCTGTTCATGCAGGCCTCGACCGAAATTTTCGGGGGGGATGGCCTGCTGCAGCGCGAGGGCGACTTTCCTTCGCCCAAGGGTGTCGATATTCCCTTGAGCCTGGATGCGGATCACTACATGAAGGCGGGGCCTTCGTTCTTGCACCGGCATTTGCCGTTCTGGATGGCGGTCTGGATAGACCGGGTCATCGTGTTTGTGATTCCGGCTCTGGCTTTGCTGGTGCCCTTGTTCCGGTATGCCCCCGCGCTGTATTCGTGGCGGGTGCGTTCGCGCATCTACCGCTGGTATGGCAAGCTCAAGAAGCTCGAGTTCGAATTGGATGTGGACAAGCACGCCCTGGATGTGCCCGCCGCATTGGCTCAGTTGGATGCAGTGGAGCGAGGCGTGAGCCAGATCCGCACGCCTTTGTCATACGCTGAGCACTTGTACAACCTCCGAGCGCATATTGAACTCGTGCGCCAGCGCATTCAGAAATTATCGTCAGCGGCGTGATTTAGTGCCGTAGACGGCGCCGCCCCACTCTGTAGAGAGGGCGGAACCCTCCGTAAAACCGATAAGCCTGACAGAGCCCTGCAGGCCTAAACTGGGTTTTGCATTGATGGAGGTGTTTCATGAATGCTCCGCTACCCGACCATGTCCTGAAGGCTCTGGAATCCTTGTCTCTGGACGACAAGTACACCCTGGAGCGCGGCTTGGCCTTCATGAGCGGGATTCAGGCCCTGGTGCGCCTGCCCATCCTGCAGCAAACCCGCGACGCCATGAGTGGTTTGCATACCGCTGGCTTCATCAGCGGTTATCGGGGATCACCACTGGGAGGATACGACCAGGCCCTGTGGAAAGCCAAGGCGCATCTGGTCAAGCACAACATTGTTTTCCAGCCCGGCGTGAATGAGGAGCTGGGGGCCACCGCTGTTTGGGGCACGCAGCAGCTTGATTTGCACCCTGAGCGGCAGCGTTTCGATGGGGTATTTGGCCTGTGGTACGGCAAAGGCCCTGGGGTGGATCGGTGTTCGGATGTATTCAAGCACGCGAACATGGCCGGTACAGCCAAGCACGGTGGGGTGATAGCCGTGGCGGGTGATGACCATGCGGCCAAGAGCTCTTCAGTAGCGCACCAGAGCGATCACATCTTCAAAGCCTGCGGGTTCCCGGTTTTCTTTCCCAGTTCGGTGCAGGAAATTCTTGATTTGGGCTTGCACGCGTATGCCATGAGTCGATTTTCTGGCTTGTGGGCGGGCATGAAGACGATTCAGGAGGTGGTGGAGTCGGCTTCAACCGTGTCGGTTGATCCGGATCGGGTGCGCATTGTGGTGCCCACTGAATTTGGCATGCCTGCGGGGGGGCTGAACATTCGTTGGCCAGATACTGCGCTGGAGCAAGAAGCCCGCTTGATGGATTACAAGTGGTATGCCGCGCTGGCCTACATTCGCGCCAACCGTCTGAACCAGACGGTGCTGGATTCGCCTCATGCCCGCTTGGGGCTGATGGCTAGTGGCAAGGCTTACAACGATTTGCGGCAGGCCTTGCATGACCTGGGGTTGGACGAAGAGGCTTGCCGGCAAATTGGCTTGAGGGTGCACAAGGTGGCTGTGGTCTGGCCCTTGGAAGCCAGTGCCACACGAGAGTTCGCAACTGGGCTGCAAGAGATTCTGGTGATCGAAGAAAAGCGCCAGATGATTGAATACCAGCTCAAGGAAGAGCTTTACAACTGGCGCGAAGACGTTCGGCCCAATGTGTTGGGTAAGTTCTGTGAGCCCGAGGGTGACCGCACCGGTGGGGAGTGGTCACACGACCATCCTGCCTCGCAGTGGTTGCTTCGGGCGCAGGCTGACTTGAACCCGGCCCTGATTGCCAAGGCCGTGGCGCAACGAATTGACAAGCTCAGGCTGCTTGACGGGCGTGACCCAGCCTTGCGTGAACGAATTGCGGCCCGCCTGGCTGTGATTGAGGCGAAGGAGAGATCGCTCAAGGAGCTTGGCAAGAGCAGCGCTGAACGTGTGCCTTGGTTTTGCAGCGGCTGTCCGCACAACACGTCTACCAAAGTGCCGGAGGGCTCACGGGCCTTGGCAGGTATTGGCTGCCACTACATGGCCATGTGGATGGGGCGGCAGACGGAGACCGTGACCCAGATGGGCGGAGAGGGTGTCAATTGGGTAGGACAGGCGCCCTTTACCAACGAGTCGCATGTGTTTGTGAATTTGGGCGACGGTACTTATTTTCACTCAGGGGTTTTGGCCATTCGTCAGGCCATAGCAGCCAAGGTCAATGTGACCTACAAAATTCTGTACAACGACGCCGTGGCGATGACCGGTGGCCAGCCGGTGGATGGCACCCTGAGCGTGGCAGCCATGACCCGAGAGTTGGAGGCCGAGGGCGCGAGCAAAGTGGTGGTGGTCACTGATGATGTGGACCGCTATGCCGATGGCCAGATCTGCGGTCTGGCGCCTGGCGTTGAGGTTCACCACCGTGATGAACTGGATCGCATACAGCGGGCGTTGCGCGAGGTGCAAGGCTGCACCGTGATCATTTATGAGCAGACCTGTGCGACCGAGTTGCGTCGAAGGCGCAAGCGTGGTCTGGCGCCCAAGTTGGCCAAGCGGGTGGTCATCAATGAACTGGTGTGCGAAGGGTGCGGTGACTGCTCAGCACAATCGAACTGCCTCAGCGTAGAGGCGGTAGAGACTGAGTTCGGGCGCAAGCGCCGAATCAACCAAAGTTCGTGCAACCAGGATTTTTCTTGCCTGAAGGGCTTTTGTCCAAGCTTCGTCACCGTAGAGGGGGGGCAGTTGCGCGCGCCCAAGGCTGGGGGCGGCATTCCGGCTTTGGGCAGCTTACCGGTGCTACCTGAGCCTGCTTTGCCGAATGCCGAGTCTGCCTATGGCATTGTGGTGGCGGGCATTGGGGGCACGGGGGTGATCACCATTGGTCAGTTGTTGGGTATGGCGGCGCACTTGGAAGGCAAGGGCATCGTCACACAAGAGTCCGCTGGCCTGGCTCAAAAGGGTGGGGCCACCTGGAGCCATGTCCAGATTGCGAACCGACCCGAAGCGGTTTACACCACGCGGGTGGGCATGGCTGAGGCCGATCTGATCATGGGCTGTGATCCCATTGTGGCGGCCCATTCCAGCACCTTGGGCATGATGCGGGCCGGACGCACTCGCGTGGCTTTGAACACCCATGAAACCCCCACAGCAGCATTGGTGCACGAACCGGGATGGCAGTTTCCTGCTCACCAATGCGATCACGCCTTGCGGCACGCCGTGGGGCAGGACAATGTTGGGCAGCTTGATGCGGTGGAGTTGGCGACCCGGGTGCTGGGCGATGCCATTTACGCCAACCCTTTGATGCTGGGCTATGCATGGCAGAAGGGGTGGATTCCGTTGAGTCGTTCTGCCTTGCGCCGGGCGATCGAATTGAACGGGGTGCAGGTAGACAACAACTTGACCGCGTTTGAGTGGGGCCGAAGGGTGGCTCACGATGCCGCAGCCGTGATGCGCATGGTGATTCCACCGCAGCCGGTTGTGTGGGCACGAGCCTCCGCGCCCGCCGCTGGCGATGTGGAGCGCTTGATCGAGCGTCGTCGGGGATATCTGGCGTCTTATCAAGATGCGGCCTATGCCGAGCAATATCTGCAGATGGTGCGCAGAGTGCAGGCTGCTGAGCGAGCCCTGGGTGGCTCGCGCCTGACAGAGGCGGTGGCCCGCAACCTTTTCAAGCTGATGGCTTACAAGGATGAATACGAGGTGGCCCGGTTGTTGACCGATCCTTCTTTCCACAAGCAAATTGCGGAGCAGTTCGAGGGCGATTACACCGTGTCATTCAACTTGGCGCCGCCTTGGTTGGGCGGTGGCAAGGGTGGGCAAGCTCCTGGCAAGCATGCTTTCGGCCCCATTTGGCAGCCTCTGCTGCGCAGCCTACCGCGTTTTAGAAAGTTGCGCGGCACCTGGTTGGACCCGTTTGGCTACACGGCAGACCGGCGGCTGGATCGGGCCTTGCTGGCCGAATACCGGGAGCGGTTGGAGTTGGTGCTGAGCACGTTGCGGGCAACGAATCTGGCCCGGTCGATTGAAATTGCCTCTGTGCCAGATGCCATCAAGGGCTATGGCCATGTGCGCATCAAGAGTGTGGAGGCCGCCCGTTTGACCTGGCAACAGCTTCAGCCGCAGGGCTGAATACGGCTAAGTCGTGGAGGTGCTGGGGGCCTTCACCAGATTGTCCTTGCGCCTTGCTGTGCAGCATGCCCTTAGCTCGGTTAGGGTATGGGCTATGGCTACATTGCGTACACAACAAATGGAGGGGCTGCTTTGCGCTCTTGCTGGCGCCATTGCGTTTTCCGGCAAAGCCATTGTGGCGAAACTGATCTACCGCATGGGGGGGGATGCCATCGCGGTGGTGGGCATGCGCATGGCGTTGGCTTTGCCGTTTTTCCTGGTCATGGCGTGGTGGGCTCAGCGTGGACGCCAGGCCGAACCGCTTGGGCGCTCGGTGCAGTGGCAGGTCGTGGGCTTGGGCGTGACCGGTTACTACCTTGCCAGCACGTTGGACTTTCTGGGGCTGCAGTACATCAGCGCCAATCTGGAGCGCGCCATTTTGTATCTCAATCCGACCATGGTGCTGGTCTTGTCGGCGTTCTGGTTTCGCCGCCCGATTGCGTTGATGCAATTGCTTGCGCTGGCGGTGGCCTATGCCGGTGTCAGCGTGGTCTGGTGGCACGACTGGAACACGACGCCCATGGTGTCCGACCAGGTGCAGCCTCAAATGGGCGTGGACCCATTGCATGCTTTGGCTGTGGGTAGTTTTTTGGTGTTGGGCAGTGCGCTGTCGTATGCCGTGTACCTGATGGGCAGCGGGGCCCTGGTGCAGCGCCATGGCTCGCTGTGGCTGGTGGGCCGTGCTTCGAGCGTGGCGTGTGTGTTGTGCATTGCCCAGTGGGGCTTGGTATACCTGGCGACCTCGGGTGAGGTGGGGCGGGTAAGTCAACTGGGGTGGCAGGCTTGGGCTTTGTCTGCCGTGAATGCCGTGTTTTGCACGGCGTTGCCAGTGTGGCTGGTGATGCGAGGGGTGCAACTGCTTGGCGCTGCCTCAGCCGCACAAGTGGGCATGGTGGGGCCCTTGTCAACCATCTGGATGGCAGCTTGGACTTTGGGTGAACCCATTACCCCCCGATTGCTGTTGGGTACCGGCACGATTGTGCTCGGTATCTTGCTGCTGACCCGGGTGACGGCGGCCACCCAGGCCCCCAAGCCTGCCAACAATCAGGCCCGAAGGGCTTGAACCAGGCAGTCGACCTGGGTGGCGATGGCCTCGGGCAAGGGGCGTTGGCCTGAGACCACTTCACTGATGTAGCGGGCCGTGGATTCGGGGTCGAAGGTGGCGGGCAATTCGGGCAAGGAGGTGAGCACCCCTTCTTGCGGCGCGCGGCTGAGTTCGGCGTTCTTGCTGCCGTGGGTGAACACGTCAAAGCGAGGTTGTCGGCGAGGGTCGGCCACAGGTTCGCCTTCAGTGCCTCGCATCAGCAGGGCTTGGGTGTGCGTGTGTGCCAGGTAGGCTGTCAGCGAATGGGCGTATTCAGGGTGGGTGTGGTTGACGACCTGAATGGACGGAACACCCGATTGCGCGAAGGGGTTGAGCAGCTTGGCCACGGTATGCCCCGGGTTGCGCAGACCGACAGTCCAGCGCACGTCAAGCAGCTTGGCCAGTGGGCGACACAGGTTGGCAATGTCGATGAAGGCAGGCAGCCCCTGTTGCCAAGCGGCTTGCAGGCCGACGGCATCGCCCACATTGGGCCAGCCAAGGGCTTCGAAGATTTCGGCCGTGGTCACGCGGGTCTTGTCACGCAAGGGGCCGTGAATCAGCACAGCGACACCGCGTTGTGTCAGTGCCCATCCCAGTAGTGCGGTGAGGTTGGGGAGTTTGCGAGCCCCGTTGTACGAGGGCAGCACGACCACAGGGCGCTGCAATGCCGTCGCAGCATCGGCCAGGGCAATGCTGTGTTCGCTGGCGGCGCGAACGAACCCATCCAGTTCGTCCACGGTTTCCCCTTTGATGCGCATGGCCAGGCAGAACGCGCCAATTTCCAGATCAGTGACTTGACCGGAAAAGATCTGGTTCAGCAGGTCGTGCGCTTGATCTGCAGTCAACGGGCGAGCCCCGTCTTTGCCTCGACCGATTTCTTTGATGTAGCCAGCGATGCTCATGAGGAATGCCAAGGAGGTGATGGCGGCAATTATCGGGGCAGGATCACGCTGGCGTGGTTTCGGTGAGGTGCAGTTTGATGATCTTGCGCAACTCTGGAACGCAGGAGCCACAGTTGGTGCCGCACTTCAAGGTGCCTTGTAGATGGGTGAGTTGCTGATCGGCTGACTGGGCAGATTGGCTTGGGCAGGCTTTCAGTGTGTCCAAAATGCTGGGCTCAGTCACGTTGAAGCAGGCACACACCTGGCGGCCCTTGCTGGCCACGGCGACGGGTGGGGTGGCGCCGGGGGCCAACAGCGCACGCCCATACACGTCTGCCAGTTGTTCTTCTTGCAGCACAGGGCGAATCCATTCTTCCGAGCTGATGTCTCCAGCCAGCAGGAAGGCGGCCACGCGCACGCCGTTTTCATGCTTCGTCAGCTTGACCCGTCGGTGTTGGGCGGTCTGGTTGTCGTCGTAGCGCATCAGGTCTGCACCCTCGATTCCCAAGATGGCTTCGATTTGTTGGCGCGTTTCAGGGCGACAGGCTTGCGCCGCCGCAGCACGGAACAAAACACCCACCTTGCCGTTTTCGCTGGGTTCGCGTCCAAATGGAACGCAACTGCTAAATGGGAATTCGGCCATCAGCGGTTTGAGGGCTTCCCGCATTTGCAGGGCCTGGTCCTGTGGGAGCCAGGCCACGGCAACCAATCGCCACGGCAATGAGGCCCCGGCGAGTTGAACCGCCGCGTGTTTGAGTTCTGGCTGTTTGGCTGTGGGGCAGAACCGAGGCGAGGTCAACCCGTTCACGCCAGTGATGGCCTGGCCCTGATGGTCATGGCCACTCAGGAATTCTTGCCCCCAGTGCATGGCCACATAGGCTTGTTGTTTGGCAATGGCGTCATTCGCCTTGGCTGGCGCGTACAACATGCCCCGGCGCGAACGCAGCTCAATCAGGTCGCCGTCTTTGACTTTGAGGCGGGTCATGTCATCGGGGTTCAGCTCTACGCAGGGTTCGCTGACATGGCCAAACAAGCGTCCCAGGTTGCCCGTGCGGCTCATGCCATGCCACTGGTCGCGCAGGCGTCCGGTGTTGAGGCTGAAGGGATAGTCTTGGTCGGTGGCTTCGGCTACGGGTGCATAAGGTGCCGAACTGAATCGGGCGCGGCCGTTCGAGGTGGGAAACACCCCGTCGGCATACAGACGGGCCTGGCCTTGCGTATGGCCTTCGGGCATAGGCCACTGTTGTGGGCCCTGTTGTTCCAGAATGGCGTAGCTCAGGCCAGTGATGTCGAGGTCTCGCCCACGGGTGGATTCACGGTGTTCGTTCCATACCGATTCTGCCGAGTCGTACGGGAACAAGGTGCTCATGCCCTCGGGATAGCGGGCCGTTCTTTGGGGGAGCCGTTGTTCCAGGCGGCGGCCCAAGTCGGTGAAGATGGCCCAGTCGTGGCGTGCCTGTCCGGCAGGGGCAATGGCGGGGCGAACACGGCTGATGCGGCGCTCGCTATTGGTTACCGTGCCGTCTTTTTCACCCCATGTGGTTGCGGGCAGCAAGATGTCGGCATAGGCGCAGGTGGCGGTCGTGCCAAATGCTTCTTGAACGATGACCAGTTCGACTTGTTCCAAGGCGCGGCGAACGGTGGCCTGGTCGGGCAGGGACTGAGCAGGGTTTGTGCAGGCAATCCACAAGGCCTTGATTTCGCCCCGCGCGGCGGCTTCGAACATTTCCACCGCGGTCAGACCGGGCTGCGCGGGGACATCTGGCACACCCCACAGCGTGGCCACTTCGGCTCGGTGTTGCGGGTTGGCTAGATCACGGTGGGCCGACAGCAAGTTGGCCATGCCACCCACTTCGCGTCCACCCATGGCATTGGGTTGCCCGGTCAGAGAGAAGGGGCCGGCTCCAGGTTTGCCGATCTGGCCGGTTGCCAGGTGCAGGTTGATCAGTGTGGCGTTCTTGTCGGCCCCCCGGCTGCTTTGATTCAAGCCCTGGCAATACAGCGACAGGGTGGGGCCCTGAGCACCAAACCTGCGTGCAGCCTGAATGAGGTCTGCTTCGGCGATGCCGCAGAGGGCGGCTGTGGTGGCGGGAGGGTAGTCTTGCACCAACGCCTGCAGGGTGTCGAAGCCCTCGGTGTGCTGCCGAATGTAGTCAGCGTCGACCAGATTTTCTTTCAGCATGACATGCAGCATGCCGTGGAACAGCGCTACGTCGGTGCCCGGCTGGATCTGCAGGAACAGATCGGCCATGTCGGCGGTTTCGGTGCGCCGAGGGTCGGCCACGATCAGCTTCAGATCGGGGTTGGCGCGGCGCGCATCTTCAATGCGACGGAACAGAATGGGGTGGGCGTAGGCCGTGTTGGCTCCCACGATGAACAGCGTGCGAGCGTGATCGAAGTCTTCGTAGCAGGCCGGAGGGGCATCAACACCCAAGGTGGCTTTGTAGCCTGCCACTGCGCTGCTCATGCACAGACGAGAATTCGTGTCGATGTTGTTGGTGCCAATCAAGCCTTTGACCAGCTTGTTGAACACGTAATAGTCTTCGGTCAGCAATTGGCCTGAGCCATAGAAGCCAATCGACTCCGGGCCGTGTGCCTTCATGATCGCTGCCAGTTTGTCTGCAGCGGTGTTGAGGGCATCGTCCCAAGAGCATGGGGCCAGGGCTTCCGCGCGGGTGCCACGCAACTTGGGTGTGAGCAAGCGTGTTTGCTTTTGAATGTGCTCAGCGGCGGTCAGGTGCAGGGTGCTGCCCTTGGTACACAGGCGGCCAAAGTTGGCCGGATGATTCGGGTCGCCCTGCACATTGACAATGCGGCCGTTCTGCGATTCGATCAATACGCCGCAACCGGTTCCACAGTAAGAGCAGGTGGCGCGTGTTTGGGTGGTGCCTGCGGTGGTCATGCTGCGACTTTCGATTCAGTGTTCTTTTCTACGGAGATTGCGTCCAGGGGGGCGCTCACAGCCGGTTCGCCAAACATCAGCGAGTGGCGCCGATCACGAATGCAGGTCCCTTCTCGGATCAGGCGGAAGTAATAGCTGCCGTCGGTGGTGTCCCCATACAGGCAGGCCCCAACCAGGCGGTTACCTTGGATGACCAGCTTCTTGTAGACCTGGCCTAGCGGGTCAAACAAGACAATGTTCTCTGTGTTGGGGCCCCCCATGAAGTCACCAGCGGAAAACAGGTCGATGCCGGTGACCTTCAGCTTTGTGGAGGTTTGTGATCCACCATAACGCCCAATGCCATACATGGCCAGATGGTTGGCGCACACCTTGCCTTGATCGAACAAGGGGGCGACCAGGCCATAGGCAATGCCTCGGTGGCTGGCGCATTCGCCTACAGCGTAGATGCGTGGGTCGGTCACGGTTTGCATGGTGTCGGTGACCACGATGCCGCGGTTGCAGTGCAAACCAATTTTTTCAGCCAGGCCTGTGTTGGGGCGAATGCCGGCGGCCATGACCACGAGGTCAGCCGCCACTTCGGTGCCATCTTTGAAGCGAACGGCTTTGACTCGCCCGTCTGCGCCCCCCACCAAGGAATCGGTGTGGGCGGCAATGCGGAAATTCAGTCCTCGCTCTTCCAGCGAGTGTTGCAACATCTTGCTGGCCACTTCGTCGAGTTGGCGGTCCATCAGCCAAGGAGCAATGTGCACCACCGTCACGTTCATGCCGCGCATGTTCAGGCCGTTGGCGGCTTCCAGTCCCAGCAAGCCGCCCCCAATCACCACCGCATTTTTGTGCGTGCGAGCGGTTTCGATCATGGTGTGGGTGTCGGCTATGTCGCGGTAGGCAATCACCCCCTGCAGATCATTGCCGGGAACCGGGAGAATGAATGGCGTCGACCCAGTGGCAATCAGCAGCCGGTCGTAATGGGCTTCGGTGCCGTCATCGGCCACGACCACGCGGCGTTTGCGGTTGATGTCGACCACCGTCTTGTTCGTGTGAAGGGTGATGCCGTGCTTCGCATACCACTCGAATGAATTGAGGATGATTTCGTCAATGGTCTGTTCGCCAGCCAGCACCGGCGACAGCATGATCCGGTTGTAGTTGGGGTGAGGCTCAGCACCAAATACCGTGATGTCATACAACTCCGGGCCGAGCTTGAGCAGCTCTTCCAGAGTTCGAACACCGGCCATGCCGTTGCCGACCAGCACGAGTTTCATCTTCTTCATCAGCGTACTCCACTGTGGGAGCTAGGAATCGTTATGGCGCATATGAAGCAAGATGAAGGCCAGCTTTGATCTGGATCAGACCATGGCTGCACCAATTGCGCGCCCCAGGGGAAATACGCACTGCCCACGGGCTCGAAACTTGCACGCACTCAGGGCAAACCTTGTTAATGCACCAAGTTGGGGTGTTCTGGTGATCAACCCCGGCGCATGCCTGAAGAACTCATGAGCTTTGATCTGGATATTGGCTACGCCAGTGAACGTGGCCCCCGCACCGAACTGGAAGATTTTGCAGGTGTGGGCCAACCCGCGCCCCATGAAGAGGCGTGGGGCGTGGTGGCCGCCATTGCGGACGGGGTGTCATCTGGTGGCTTGGGTCGGGAGGCTGCGCAAACCACCGTAATGACCTTGCTGCGCGACTACTTCGCCACGCCAGCCACCTGGGACACCACCGTGGCCCTGGATCGGGTGATTTCGGCCCAGAACGCCTGGCTGGCCGACCACAATCGCCGCCGTGCCGCCGCAGAAAAGGGTGGGGCAGGGCAGGCAGGCATGACCACCCTGACGGCGCTGGTGCTGCGCGGGCACAGCTACACCCTGGCCCACGTAGGTGACAGCCGCGCCTACCTGATTCGTGCGCAAGCGTGTGTCCAGCTCACACAGGACCACACCATGGGTCTGCAAACCTTCCAAAATGGGCTGACCCGCGCCGTGGGACTGGACGACGGCCTGCGCGTTGACTACGAGGAAGGGGAGCTGCAGATTGGCGACACTTTGGTGCTGACCACCGACGGGGTGCATGGCGTGCTCAAGCGAGCCGACATCCTGGCCCATGCCATGACGGGAACCGCCCAACAAGCCAGCGAAGCCCTGGTGCAGGCGGCCATTGCCGCCCATGGCCGAGACAACGCCACCGCCTTGGTCATTCGGGTCAAGGAACTGGCTGCGTCCCGGCTCAATGATGCACAGCGACGAGGCCGGCAGTTGCCTGTGCCGCCCAAACTCATAGCAGGCGAACGACTGGACGGCCTGTTGGTTCAGGCCTGCGTGTTTTCCAACGGGGTGCACCGCGTATACAAGGTGCGCGACGAAGCGCGCGGTGTCTGGCTCGCGCTCAAAACCCTGCATGAATCGCGTGCCAGCGACCCCGAAGAACGCGCCATGCTCGCGCATGAAGCCTGGTTGGGTGCCCGAGTCACAGAGCGCCGCGACACCGGGTTGGTGCGCGTGTTCGAGCCCATTGAGCCCACCTGCTTCTATACCCTGTATGAGTGGGTTGATGGTGACATGCTTAGCGACATGCTGGTGCGCAAACACCCATTCAGCGTGGCCGACATCGTTGGGGGGGCGTCCCAAGTTGTGCGTGCTTTGGGGCGATTGCACCAACATGGTGTCATCCATCGCGACATCAAGCCCGACAACGTGCTACGCGGAGTAGATGGTCAATGGCGCCTGATGGATCTAGGGGTGGCGTTGTCTGGTAAAGAGCCCGAGTCCCTGAAGGTGCTGCATGCCGGCACGCCCAGTTACATGAACCCCGAGCAATGGGGGGATGACCCGGCCCTGGCCAAAGTCACCTCGCAGAGCGACCTGTTTGCTTTCGGCGTGACCTTGTATCAATGGCTGACCGGACGCTTGCCTTATGGAGAAATCGAACCCTATCAGGTGGGGCGCTACAAGCGCGTCACCCCTGTGGCGCCGTCCCGCCTGCGGCCCGATGTCCCCATTTGGCTAGACCACATCGTGCTCAAGGCGATTGCCCGCGACCCCAAGCAGCGGTTTGAAACAGCTGAGGAAATGCTGCTCGCGCTAGAGCGCGGTGCCTCGCGGCCCTTGTCAGCCATTGCGGGGACCCCCCTGGTGGGGCGCGATCCATTGGTTCTTTGGCAGGCGGCCTTTGCTATTTCGATCATGTTCAATCTGCTGTTGATCTACTGGCTCACCTTTCTGCCCCGGCGATGAAGCCAGCAGCCGAACGAGCTGCAAAAGACGAGTTGTTGAAACGAAAAAACGCCCCGGCCAGCGGGGCGTTTTACTTGGGCCCAATCCTTTGGCTTGGGCTCAACGCTTGTGAATCAAGCCTTGACTGCTTCCTGTCGGTAAGCCGCAGCGGTGCTGCCACCGGTACGGGCGCGGCCACCCTTTTCGGCCCAGGTGCGGGTCCAGCGAATTTGCATTACGCGCATCATCAGCAGCACGCCCACGCCCAGAATCGCAAAGGCGAGGAAGCCGTAGAAATAGGTGCCGTAGTGTTGCTTGGATAAGCCCATGGCGTTGGGAATGAAGCCGCCACCCAATGCACCCAGTTCGCCAATCATGGAGCCTGCCACCGCAGTGGTCAAAGGCCAGCGCAGGGGCACCAATTGGAACAAGGCACCGTTTCCTGCGCCAAGCGCAGCGAAGCACAGCATGAACAGCAGGGTGGTGGCGGTCAGGTTCTGCCCCATGGTGCCGCAAATCACCAAGGTGGTGCAAACGAGCACCAGCACACCCGTCAGGGCATTGATGCCACCCCAACGGTCAGACACATAGCCGCCCACCACGCGGGTGGCCGAGCCCATCAACGTTGCCAGCATGGTCAATTGGCCCGCCTCGATCTTGGTCACCTTGAACTGGTCGTAAAAATAGCTGGGCAGAAAATTCGCCAGGCCAATGAAACCACCAAAGGTGATCACATAGATCAGGCTGAACGCCCAACCATCCTTCTCAAACAAGCAGGCAATGTGCTCGCGGAAAGTCTGGTGTTCACGATCAGGTGGTTCCTTGGCCAGCACGGCCATCACGATCATTGGCAGCACCATGGTCGCTGCAGCAATGCCATACACCGTTTGCCAGCCAAATTTGGTGGCCAAGGGCGGCGCAAACAGCACAGCCAGCACCGTGCCACTGTTGCCAGCGCCCGCAATGCCCATGGCCAGCCCCTTGTGCTTGGCTGGGAACCAGCCCGAACCGAGCGACAGCGCAATACCGAAGCTGCCACCGGCAATGCCCAGCAGCACGCCCATGGCCAGCACCTCGTCATGGCTATTGACGAAGAAGAAGCCATACATCAGCGCCACAATGATCAAGGCCATTTCCACCATCGCCGCGCTCTTGCGCCCAATGTACTGAGCCATCACGCCCAGAGGGAAGCGCATCAGCGCGCCAGCCAGAATCGGCACCGAAATCATGAACCCCTTCTGGGCCGGGCTCAGGTTGAACGTTTCACTGATGAACGGAGCCATGGCGCCGTTCAACACCCAGATGGCGAAAGTGAAATCGAAATAGAGGAAGGACGCGAGCAAGGTAGGCGGGTGCCCAGCCTTCAGGAAGGTTTTGAAATCTGACATGGAGGACCTCAGCGAATGAGACCAGCCTTGTGTCGGCCGGTTTGTTGTAGTCGCTCAGGTTTAGCGAGAACCGTGCCAGCTCACCGTGCTCCGATTTGGTGCGGCACCTGCCCACAAGCTGAGATGGCTCAACGCAAGTGTTGTTGCCGAGATCGGAAATCGCCCCGTGATCGGGGACAATCCCCACAGTTCCAAGGAGATTGCATGAGCATCAAATCTGATCGCTGGATTCGCCGCATGGCCCAAGAGCAAGGCATGATCGAACCCTTCGAACCGGGGCAGATCCGGGCATCGGCAGACGGCCAGAAAATCGTCAGCTACGGCACCAGCAGCTACGGCTACGACATTCGCTGCGCCGACGAGTTCAAGATCTTCACCAACATCAACTCCACCATCGTGGACCCGAAGAACTTCGACGAAAAGAGCTTCGTCGATTTCAAGGGCGACGTCTGCATCATTCCCCCCAACAGCTTCGCGCTGGCTCGCACGGTTGAGTACTTCCGCATTCCACGCAGCGTGCTGACCATCTGCCTGGGCAAGAGCACCTATGCGCGCTGCGGCATCATCGTCAACGTGACACCGTTCGAGCCCGAATGGGAAGGTTATGTCACCCTTGAGTTCAGCAACACCACACCGCTGCCAGCCAAGATTTACGCGGGAGAAGGCTGTGCCCAGGTGCTGTTCTTCGAAAGCGACGAGGTTTGCGAAACCAGTTACAAAGACCGCGGCGGCAAGTACCAGGGCCAATGCGGAGTGACCCTGCCCAAGACTTGAACGGGCTGTAATTCGGACGGAAAGCTGGCGAACCGTGAAATTTCGCCAGCTTGCTCGCGCAACAGCTCATTACGTTCGGTTACGATTGGGGGTAGGCATTGAGCACCGTCAGGTGCCCTGCCACTGACTCTGCAGTAACAGACGACAGTCGCCAACTCGGCCAAGCCGGGGGCAAAAACAAAAGCAGTAGGTGGTGATGGTGATTTCCCGCCCGTAATGGGTCGGGCTCAATGCCACTGTTGTACCTATTGTTTGAGTTTTTTCGATGCGTCGTCCGCTCCAGTCCCCAGCGTTGGTTAACGCGTTCTATGACAGCCTCCGTCCGGAACAGCGTGAAACGGCCCAGTCCATGCACAAGGCCATCGTGGCCGCTGCGCCGCACCTGCGCCCTGAGGTCAAATGGGGCAACCTCTGCTTCATGAACGATGGCGATAACGTCATGGCCATCGTGCTGTACAAGGGCAACGCGCACCTGCAGGTTTTCAACGGCATTCAACTGGTGGCTGACTTCCCCGAGTTGGATGGGGCCGG
The DNA here is from genome assembly GCA_964453105.1 of uncultured Aquabacterium sp. GTDB lineage: Bacteria > Pseudomonadota > Gammaproteobacteria > Burkholderiales > Burkholderiaceae_C > Aquabacterium. The sequence continues at coordinate 30,833 of CAYVOP010000004.1, forward strand.
AAAAGGCATGCGCCACATCAAGATCCGTTACCGCCAGCCCGTGGACGAGCAACTCGTCAGGGAACTGACCCAGGCCTGTTTGCACGCTTGGGGCCGATCGACACCGCGTTGGGGTTAATCGGCGTGCCTCAGGGGCACGCAGGCAGGGCTGATACGATTCGATTCAGAACAAGCCTGTTAACCGTTCACGCATGCACCGCATCAACGCCGATCTGCACTGTCACTCCAATGTTTCGGATGGCACCTTGTCGCCCGAGGCCGTGGCGGCACGGGCGCATGCCAACGGCGTTCAGTTGTGGTCGCTAACCGACCATGACGAAGTGGGAGGGCAGCACCGAGCACACAAAGCTGCGGCGCAGCTGGGTATGGCCTATCTGGCAGGCTCGGAAATTTCGGTCACCTTTGCTCAGAAAACGGTCCACATTGTTGGACTGGGTTTCGATCCGGATGAGCCCCAACTGCTTCAGGGTCTGGCCGACACACGCAACGGGCGGGAGCGCCGAGCGCGTGACATGGCTGCTGATCTGGCGCGAGTCGGTATTCCCAACACCTTCGAGGGTGCGCTGAAATACGTTGGCAACCCTGATCTGATCTCGCGCACGCACTTTGCTCGCTACATGGTCGAAATCGGCGTGTGCTCCGACCCCCACGAAGTGTTCAAAAAGTACCTGACAGAGGGCAAGCCTGGGTTTGTCGAGCACCGTTGGGCCAGGCTTTCAGATGCGGTGCGTTGGATCACCGAGGCAGGCGGCATTGCCGTCATTGCCCATCCCGGTCGCTACGACTTCACACCCAATGAAGAGTACGCGTTCTTCTCCGAGTTCAAAGCCCATGGCGGGAAGGGCGTGGAGGTGGTCACCGGCAGCCACACCGTTGCCGAATACCAGAAGTACGCCGACATGGCGCGTGAGTTTGAACTGCTGGCGTCGCGCGGCTCAGACTTCCACAGCCCGGACGAAAGCCACACCGATCTGGGCACCTTGCCCGATTTGCCTGGCAGCTTGCACCCAGTGTGGGAAGCCCTAGAGCATCGCATTTTGATGCCCTGAGCCTTCTGGGGGCCTGACTGCGGTTAGGCTATGCCTTATGGCGCAATATTTTGAAGTTCACCCCCAGCATCCCCAAGTTCGGCTGTTGAAGCAAGCTGCGGAAATTCTGCACAAAGGTGGCATTGCCGCCATTCCGACCGATTCCAGCTACGCGCTGGTGTGCCACTTGGACGACAAATCGGCAGTCGATGCCCTGCGGCGCATTCGCGGTGTCGACGAGCGACATCACCTCAGCTTGCTGTGCCGTGACCTGTCCGAACTGGCCAATTACGCCCGGGTCGACAACCAGCAGTATCGGTTGCTCAAACTGGCCACACCGGGCCCCTACGCCTTCATTCTGGAGGCCACCAAGGAGGTTCCGCGCAGAGTGTCACACCCCTCGCGGCGCACCATTGGCTTGCGCGTGCCCGACCACGTTGTCACCCAGGCCTTGCTAGAGCAAATGGGCCAGCCCTTGCTTGCCACCACCTTGATCTTGCCTGGTGAAGACGAGCCTTTGAACGACCCGCAAGACATCCGCGAGAAGTTGGAAAAGCGCATTCAGGTTGTTGTGGACGCCGGCGCTTGCCAGTTGGAGCCCACCACGGTCATTGACCTCAGTGCGGGCGAAGCCCAGTTGGTGCGTCAGGGGCGGGGTGATGTGTCGACCTTGGGCTTGGCATTCTGAGTCTGCAAAGCCAGAACCAGCCACTCTGGGTCGAACCCGATCCGCCATTGCGAACGAACTTGCATCAAGGGCACACCTGGGGCACCTTGGCGTTCGAATTCGCCCAGGCAGCGGGCGCTGTGCTCGATGTTGCACTCCACAAACGGCACACGGTTCGCCTGCAACCATTGCCGCGCTTGGGCGCAGTAGGGGCAGGTTGATGTGGTGTACATGACCACCTCTTCTGCCTCCACGGGGTGCTGCTGCAGCACCCGGGCCACTTCTGTGGCTTGCTTTTGGCTTTGCCACCAATGAAGGGCTTGAGACAAGGCCCAAACCAAACCCACCACCGCGACCAGCGACCACAGCGTGCGCGCCGATGAAGGGGGTGGCGGTGGGTGGGGCGTCATGCCTTTTGACCGAGCTTGCTTTCCTGGCCGGCCAGCAGCTTACGGATGTTGGCTTCATGGCGCCAGATCAGCAAGGCGCTCATGACCGCGATGGCTCCGGTCGTCAGGTTCAAGCCCCAACCTACATAGTGAATCACGGGGGCCGCCAGCGACGCCGTCAAGGCAGCCAAAGACGAATAGCGAAAGATGGCGGCCATGGCAATCCATACCAGCAGCACACTGCCGCCTAGAGCGCCCGAGAAACCCAGCAGCACGCCGGCAGCCGTGGCCACGCCCTTGCCGCCTTCAAATTTGAAGAAAACGGGCCACAGGTGTCCCAGGAATGCGCCCAGCCCTGTGGCGGCGACGACCGACTCCGGCAGCCCCATGTGCAAGGCCACCACCACCGGCACATAGCCCTTAACGGCATCAAACAGGAGGGTCAGGATGGCAGCGCCCTTGTTGCCCGAGCGCAGCACATTGGTCGCGCCAGGGTTGCCAGAACCATACGTGCGTGGATCAGCCAGACCAAACAGTCTGCTCACGATCACGGCAAAAGACAGCGAACCAATCAGGTAACCAATGAGGGCGGCACCCGCAGCCAAAGCCATCGGGTTAATTTGATTCAGATTCATGGGGAAGAAAGAAAAGCGCGTAACGCGGGCCAAGAATGTCAACAGGCCGCAAGTGTAGTGGCTCGTGTTGCAAGTCGTGACACATTCTCCGCCTGCTTCGGGGGGCGCTTTGGGTTTCTACCAGGGACTTTGCGCCTCACGCCTTACGACAATTCGCCCATTTTCCGCATCAAGCATTGTCGTCATGATCACCTACCAAAGCCGTCCGGTCTGGCAGCGTCCCTGGGTGGGAGCCCTGCTCATCGGCGCACTTGCGGGCGGAGTCATCTGGTGGTGGGTCACGCAGAGTTCTTCCTCTGAGACTGAACGAGAGCCCGTTCCTGCCAATCAGGCGGCCTCTGCTGTGCGAACCTGGCCGCTTGTCGGTGCCCGTGCTCATATGGTCGAATCGGCCTTGGTGGGGACGCCGCCGCTGATGGAGGATGGTCGCCCGGCTGACTTCTCCGCCGAAGAATGGCGAGCCCTGAAGAATGCTGTTGCCAACACTCCCAACCCCAAAGTCGAAACAGAGCGCATCGTCAAATACCTGCGCTTTCAGCGCGGTTTCGAACAGTGGCAGGCCTTGAAAGGTTCGCCCGATGTGGCGCACCGCCAGGAACTGGCCAAACAACTGCTACAGCAGTTGCCTGAGCGTCTGCGTCAAGGCGAAGCCAGCATGGGCGAGGCGGTTATGTTGGCCGCGGCCCTTTGGGACGATCTCGAGCCCAACGAACAGATTCGCAAACAACGCGTTGACGAGGCCAAAGCCATGCTGGCCAATGCAGCGCCCAAACCCGATCCTGCTGAGCAAGCCAAGGATGTGGCCCTCCAGGCTGAATACAAACGGCGCGAGGCCGCCATCGTGGCCGACTGGCAGGCTCGACCCGCCGCGCAACGTGATCAAGCCAAACTGGAAGAGGCCCTGGACGCCGCCCGCCAAGCTGTTTATGCCCCCAGTGCGCGTTGAACCAACGTGATGGGGCGGGACGCCGATAAAATGCGTCCCGCATGACAAGTTCAACCGACACCCGCACCAAACTCGTCTGGGGCTTGCTCGCCTTGGGGGTAGGGGCCTTGCTGTGGCGCCACGCCACAGTGCTGGCGCCATTTTTTCTCAGTCTGATCCTGGCTTACAGCCTCCAGCCGGCTGTGGACGCCTTGGTGCAACGGGGGGTGCCGCGCGTGGTGGCTTCGGGCTTGAGCTTGACCGTATTGGCAGCAGCGGCGGCCGTCGTGGTGTTCCTCCTGGTTCCCATCATGTCCGAGTTGGGGCCGAAATTACGGAACCAGCTTCCTGATCTGGCTGTTTCCGTATGGCATGCGGTGGCGCCTTGGTTCGCCAAGTGGGGGTTGGCGTTGCCGACCAGTGCTGAGGCGATCAAGGCCGAGCTCATTCACCTCATGCAAGCCAATTTCCCGCAATGGAGCCGTGCTGTATTGCAATCGGTTTTGATTGGCGGCAGCGGCTTACTTACCGTGCTGGGTTTTCTCTTCCTGGTTCCGGTGCTGACCTTTTACTGTCTGCTTGACTGGCATGGCTTGACCGCCAAGTGGCAAGAGCTGTTGCCGCCTCGCACCCGTGACGCTGTGTTCGCCGTACTGCACGAATGCGACGCCGTGGTAGGCCAGTATTTGCGTGGACAGTTGCTGGTCATGCTCATCTTGGCAGGCTACTACGGCCTGGCGCTGAGTTTGGCCGGCTTCGATCTGGGCTTGCCCATTGGGGTGTTCACCGGCTTGGCCATTTTTGTGCCGTATCTGGGCTATGGCCTGGGTTTGCTGTTGGCCGTATTGGCAGGTTTGCTGCAATACGCCGGCGCGCCACAAGGGTTGGTCTACCCCATGGTGGTGGTGGCGCTCGTATATGGTGCCGGGCAGATCATTGAAAGCATTTTTCTCACGCCTCGGCTCGTTGGCGAGCGCATTGGCTTGCACCCCGTCGGCGTCATCCTGGCTTTGATGCTGTTTGGTCAGTGGGCGGGTCTGTTGGGCGTGCTCATCGCCTTGCCCGCCTCGGCTGTGGCGATGGTTTTGTTGCGGCACCTCATGACGCATTATCGCGCCAGTCGGCTTTACCAGGGGTAAGAGCCGTGCCGCAAACTTCTGCTTTGTTCGATGGCGCACCAGTCGATCCGCTTATGCGCCAAATTCCGCTCGACCTGGGGCCGGTGGCTACGCCTGGGTTCGACGATTTCGTCGAGGGGGGTAATAGCGAGGCACTGACCTGGCTAAGCCAATGGCCAGCCCCTGGTTTCACCCAGTCTCCGGTCTACTTGTGGGGCCCAGCTGGGGCAGGCAAAACCCACTTGTTGCGAGCGTTGGTTGAAAAGGCCTTGGCCTTGCAGTTTGGCGTCATCTGGCTCAGCGCTCATAACGCCCAGATCTGGGATGCGCCCGACGATGCGTCGCCCACGCTGGCCGTCATAGACGACTGCGATCAACTCGACACGCACAACCAGCATCTGGCCTTCAACCTGTTCATTGAGTCGGCTACGGCGGGCCGTTCCGACATCGTGGGTGGGGAGGGCGTACCCATGCTGGGCATCGTGGCGGCCGGCCGCCTGCCGCCGGTAGACTTGCCTGTTCGCGACGATTTGCGCACTCGGCTGGGCTGGGGCCTGACCTTTGGCCTTCAGCCGCTTGATGAGGTCGGCGTCAAGGATGCGCTCCAAAACGAAGCTGCGCGCCGAGGAATCGCCTTGGCCGATGGCGTCGTCAGCTACCTGCTGACTCGCTACACCCGAGATATGGGCTTTCTCATGGGCCTGCTGGAGCGACTGGATCGCTTTGCCCTGGCGGAGCACCGCACGGTCACCGTGCCTCTGTTAAAACAAATGCTGGCTTTGGAGACCGCATGAATCTGTGTCTGTTTGACCTGGACCACACCCTCTTGCCGCTCGACTCCGATCACGAGTTCGGCGAATTCATCATCCGCCAGGGTTTGGCCGACGCGGTTCAGTACCGCCAAACCAACGATGGCTTCTATCAGCAGTACTGCGAAGGCACCCTGGTGTTGGCCGACTACATTCGCTTTACCACCAGCGTGTGGCGCGAGATGTCACATACCGAGCAGCAAGGGTTGCAGCAGGCTTTCATGGATCAGGTCATTTACCCGGCCATGCAGCCCCAAGCCGTTGAACTGGTGGAACGCCATCGTGCCCAGGGCGACCTGATTGCCATCGTCACGGCCACCAACGAATTTGTGACCCGTCCCATTGCCGACGCATTCAACGTGTCCGACCTGTTGGCTGTTCGCCTCGTTCGCGACCAGCAAGGCCTCGTGACTGGGGAAATCGACGGCGTGCCCTCGTTCCGAGAGGGCAAAATCACGCGTGTGGAACAATGGCTGGCCGAAAAAGGCCATCGGCTGAGCGATTTTGATCGCGTCAGCTTCTACAGCGATTCACCTAACGACCTGCCTTTACTGGAACGTGCCAACGACCCGGTGGCCACCAACCCCAGCCCCGCGCTGGAAACCGTGGCCCGTGAGCGAGGCTGGCGTGTCCTTCGATTGTTCGCATGATCAAAAGTCTGATTGACAAGATTCTCAAGCCTCGCGCTGGCGCCTCCGCCAAGGCTGGCAAGACCCGCATCCCCACCGGCAAGCGGGTTGACGTTCCAGCCAGCGTGCATGGAATCGACCCCTCACTGGTTGACGATCGCGCCATCCGCGTGGTCGAGACTTTGCAAAATGCTGGCTACGAGGCTTACATCGTGGGTGGCGCGGTGCGCGATCTGCTGTTGGGTCTGCGCCCGAAAGATTTCGACGTAGCCACCAACGCCACCCCCGAGCAAGTCAAGAGCCTGTTTCGCCGGGCCTTCATCATCGGGCGTCGTTTCCGTATTGTTCACGTGGTGTTCGGGCGGGGCCGAGAAAACGAGGTCATCGAAGTCTCGACCTTCCGGGCCTACCTTGACGCCAGCGCGGCCGAGCAGGTTGCGGGCAACGAGAAAACCTCGCGCAAGGAATTGGCTGACAAGTCTCACGTGGTAGACGCCAGTGGGCGAGTGCTGCGCGACAACGTCTGGGGTCCGCAAGATCAGGATGCCGCACGTCGCGACTTCACCGTCAATGCCATGTACTACGACCCCAAAACGGGCGTAGTCGTTGACTTTCACCATGGCTTCAAAGACGCCCAGAAGCGCGTTCTGCGCATGATCGGTGTGCCCGACGTTCGCTACCGAGAAGACCCGGTGCGCATCATCCGCGTGGTGCGTTTTGCCGCCAAGCTTGGCTTCGAAATCGAACCCAAGACCCGCGAGCCCCTGCAAGAAATGGCGCAGTTGCTCAGCAACGTGCCCCAGTCGCGCCTGTTTGATGAAATGATCAAGTTGCTGCAGACCGGGCATGCGCGTGCCTCGCTCGACCAGTTGCGCAAACAAGGTCTGGATCGCGGCGTGTTCCCCATACTGGACGCCGTGTTTGATGAAGCGCGCCGCCACCCGGGCCGCGAACAGTTCGTTCAGTTGGCTTTGGCCGATACCGACCGCCGCGTGGCCGAAGGCAAACCTGTGGCTCCCAGCTTCCTGCTGGCTTGCCTGCTGTGGCACGATGTTCAAGACCAGTGGAAGCGCCTGATGGCGAAGGGTGAGCCCGCATTCCCGGCGCTGCAAGCCGCGACCGATTCGGTGTTCGATGCCCGCATTGGCGACATTTCTGGTCGCGGCAAGCTGGCGTCCGATATGCGTGAAATCTGGACCATGCAGCCCCGGTTTGACAAGCGCGTGGGCAACGGCCCATTGACCCTGGTGGAGCAACCCCGTTTCCGTGCTGGGTTTGACTTTTTGCGCCTGCGCGGTCAGTGTGGAGAAATCGATCCGCTGCTGGCCAGTTGGTGGGAGGCGTTCTCGCTCGCAGAGGCCCCTGAACGCAAGCAACTGCTCGAAGAAGCCCGCCTCCAGGAATCGGCCCGCCGCGCGGCTCAGGTCGCTTCAGGCGAAGAGGTCGATGCGCCAGCCAGAAAGCGCCGCCGTCGCCGTCGCAAGCCGGCAGGTGAGGGTGGTGGCCGCGATACAGCACAGGACTGATTGATGACTGCCAACCCCATGCTCCCCACATTCCGCGCCTTTGTTGGCCTGGGGGGCAATTTGGGTGATGTGTCGGTGCGCTTGCAATCAGCGGTGTCCGGCCTGGCGCAGTTGCCCTGGACGGCCGTAGAGGCCGTGTCCAGCGTGTATCAGACCCGACCGGTCGATGCCGATGGCCCAGACTATCTCAACGCCGTGGTGGCGCTTCGTAGCAGCCTGGGGCCGCAGGAGTTGCTGCGCTCGTTGCTGAATCTGGAGTGCGAGCACGATCGTACGCGGCCGTACTGGCATGCGCCTCGCACACTGGATCTCGATTTGCTCTGGTACGGTGGCCTGCGACTTGATACTCCCACACTGATCTTGCCGCATCCTCGCATGCTGGAGCGCGCATTTGTACTGGAACCATTGAACGATCTGGTTCAAAATCAAAACTGGACTTGGCCCGAAGATTTGCCTCAACCCAGTGCACAGCAGCGCCTGTCCTTGGTGCAAACGCAAGGTATTTCAAAACTGGAACGCATTTCCCTAGCTAGATAGTGGAAATTTGTTGAAAACCGGGGTAGAATCTCAGGCTTTGTTGGTGGGCTTGCTTTGATGTTTGCAAAAAAGTCCCCTGGCGTGGCGGTTTAGTTCCAGTCATGCACACCCCGTTGGGCAGACCCGTTTCCATCCGCGGAAACCGGGAACGGGCCCTGGCCCGGAGGCCTGTGTGATTGATCTGAACTGCGCGGCAGAGGCCATTGAAGCCAGCCCTTTGAATGCATTCAAACTGAAAGCGAATTTGTAATGACGACCATCCGTGTCAAAGAGAACGAGCCGTTTGACGTCGCTCTGCGCCGTTTCAAGCGCACCATTGAAAAGCTGGGTCTGCTGACCGAACTGCGCGCTCGCGAGTTCTACGAAAAGCCCACCGCTGAGCGCAAGCGCAAGAAGGCTGCCGCCGTCAAGCGCCACTACAAGCGCGTGCGCAGCATGCAACTGCCTAAGAAGCTGTACTGATCCGTACGGTTTCTAAACCAGTCAAAATCGGCGTATCCGCCTGACTGGTCTGCACAAAGCCCGCGCGGGGACGCCCATGCGGGCTTTTTGTTTTCCGCTCCGTTTTCAACAGGAAGAACCATTGCCATGAGCTTGAAAGCACGTATCTCTGACGACATGAAGGCCGCCATGCGCGCCAAGGAAGCCGATCGACTGGGCACCATCCGCATGTTGATGGCCGCCATGAAGCAAAAGGAAGTCGATGAGCGCGTGGAATTGGACGACGCAATGATCATTGGCATTGTCGACAAGCTCATCAAGCAGCGTAAAGATGCTGCTCAGCAATACACTGCAGCAGCCCGTCAGGATCTGGCTGACAAGGAAAACGCCGAAATCGTCGTGCTGGAAGGCTATTTGCCCCAGCGTTTGACGGCCGAAGAAATTCAGGCCGCTGTGAAGGGCATCGTGGCCGAGTTGGGCGCTGCGGGCCCTGGCGACATGGGCAAGGTCATGGGCGCTGTCAAGCAACGCCTGGCTGGGCAGGCTGATATGGGCCTGGTTTCCGCAGCGGTGAAGGCCGCTTTGGCCGGCTGACACTCAAGCACTCAAGGAGACGGACGATGAGCAACTCTGTGGCGCTGCAGCCTATTGCCCCTGACGTTTATGTGGCCCCTCAATTGACACCCGAAGCCATGGCTTCGGCTGCTGAGGCGGGCTTCAAGGCGGTGTTGAACAACCGCCCCGATTTGGAAGGCGGCCCCGATCAGCCCACCAGCGCGGTCATCGAAGCTGCGGCCAAAGCCGCCGGCTTGGTCTACGCTCATTTGCCGGTTCAAGGTGGCTACCAGTCACCTGAGGAAATCGCGCAATGCGCCGAGTTGCTCAAGACCTTGCCTCGTCCGCTGCTGATGTTCTGCCGCAGCGGCGCCCGTTCCACCAAGCTGTACCAACAAGCCGTCGCACTCGACGATTGAGGCTTTCATGAACGCATACATCCGTGGGATGGATGCGTTGTCGCGCCTGTTTGGCCATGTTGCGAGCATTCTGGTGCTGGCCACATGCCTCATTTGTGCCGGCAACGCCAGCGCTCGCTACGCGCTGCACATGGGCTCCAACGCTTGGCTTGAAATCCAGTGGTACCTCTTTTCTGCCACCGTGTTCTTCGGTGCGCCTGCCCTGGTCACACTCAATGAACACGTCCGTGTCGACGTCGTGTATGGCTCCTTGAGTGGCCGAGCCAAGGCCATCATCGATCTGCTGGGCTTCGTCTTTTTCTACATGCCGGTTTGCATCGTCATGGTGTGGGCCTCGTGGCAGTTTGTGCAAGACGCCTGGGTGCAACAGGAAATGTCGAACAACTCCGGTGGTCTGATTCGTTGGCCGGTGAAAGCCTTGATTCCGGCCGGCTTTGGCTTGCTGATCTTGCAGGGCGTGGCTGAGATCTTGAAGCGCATTGGCTTCCTACGAGGCACCTACAACATGGACACCCATTACGAAAGGCCTCTGCAATGATCCCGATGGAGTACATGGCTCCACTGATGTTTGCGGCCTTGGTGGTGGTGATGCTCATTGGCTTTCCAGTGGCGTTTTCTCTGGGGGCATTGGGCTTGGGGTTTGGCTTTCTCGCGGTCGAATGGGGTTACTTCCCTGAAGCCTTTTTGAACGTACTGCCCCTGCGCATTTTCGGCATCATGTCCAACGACCTGTTGCTGGCCATTCCCTTTTTCACCTTCATGGGGGCCATCCTGGAGCGGTGCGGCCTGGCAGAGGACTTGCTCGAAGGCAGTGCTCAGTTGTTTGGGGGCGTTCCGGGTGGGCTTGGCTTTGCCGTCATCATCGTGGGGGCCATTCTGGGCGCCATCACCGGTACGGTGGCCGCCAGTGTGATCGCCATGGGCGTGATCTCCTTGCCCATCATGATGCGCTATGGCTACGACATGCGCTATGCCACGGGTGTCATTGCCGCGTCGGGCACGATCACGCAGCTCATCCCGCCATCGCTGGTTCTGGTGGTGTTGGCAGACCAGATGGGCAAGTCTGTGGGCGACATGTATAAGGGTGCCATTGGCCCCTCCATTTTGCAAACAGGCATCTTTCTGCTCTATACCTTGGGCGTGGCCTTGTTGCGCCCTCAATGGGTTCCCCCGATTCCAGCCGAGGCTCGCCTGACTCGTGGTTGGGAGTTGTGGCGCAGGGTGCTGTGGGGCATGGTCCCTTCCATCGTGTTGATTTTCCTGGTGCTGGGCACGATCTTCATGGGACTGGCTACGCCAACTGAGGCAGGCGCATTGGGGGCCATGGGTGCTCTGGTGCTGGCCGCCATGCACAAGAGGCTGAACTGGAAACTGGTCTGGCAAGGCATGGACTCGACCATGCGCGTGTCGGCCATGGTGGTCTTTATCTTGATCGGGTCTACTGTCTTCTCGCTGGTGTTCCAAGGGGTCGATGGCAACAAGTGGATCGAAGAGATGCTGGCTCATTTGCCGGGCGGTCAGGTTGGCTTCCTGATAGCAGTCAACGTCTTCGTGTTCTTCCTGGCCTTCTTCCTCGACTTCTTCGAGATCGCCTTCATCATCGTGCCGCTGCTGGCACCCATTGCCGACAAGATGGGCATTGACCTGATCTGGTTCGGTGTGCTGCTGTGTGTGAACATGCAAACCAGCTTCATGCACCCGCCATTCGGCTTTGCTTTGTTCTATCTGCGCGGCATTTCTGACCAGATCTACAAGAGCGGTTCGATTGATCGGCCTGTGCGCTCCAAGGACATTTACCTGGGGGCATTGCCCTGGGTGGTGATGCAGTTGGTCTTGGTGGCGGTGGTGATTTTCTGGCCCTCGTCAGTGACCTATTGGCTGGACAAAGAAGAGGTCGTGGACCTGGATAAGGTTCAGATCCAGATGCCTGATTCGGATGATCGTGATGAGGCCAGCGCACCCCAGGTGCCTGGTGACCAAGTGCTGACGCCTGCGGCAACCGCTTCGGGTGTGGCTTCAGGTGTATCGGCGTCAGAAACTGAAGATGCCAATACCCGTGCACTGGAAGAGGTGCTGAAGGCCGAACAGCCCCGCTGATTGGCTTTTGCAGACAGACACAAAAAAGCCGCTGAGATCCAGCGGCTTTTTCTTTGCTGCTTGCCCTGGCATTGGATGCTTGCCGGGCGGTGGTTTGCGGCTTACAGCTTGGCGTTTTGCATGTAGCTGTCGTAGCGCGCTTCGGTGAAGCGGAACCACAGATTCTGGTCTTTCAAGAACTTGGCGTAATCGGTGTACACCTTGCGCCAGTTGGGGTTCTTGGCATTGAGGTCGGCGTAGATTTCTTGCGAGGCCTTGAAAGCGGCATCCATCACGTCCTTGGGCATGGGGGCCAGGTTCACCTTTTGGGCCGCCAGTTGCTTCAAGGCTGTGGGGTTGCGGGCGTCGTACTTGGCCTGCATTTCCACGTGGGCCATATAGGCAGCCGTTTCAATCATGCCCTTGTACTCGTTGGGCAAGGCGTTGAAAGCCTTGTTGTTGATGAAGAAGTCGAGCTGCGGGCCGCCTTCCCACCAGGCTGGATAGTGGTAGGTGGACGCGACTTTGTGGAAGCCCAGCTTCTGATCGTCATAGGGGCCTACCCATTCGGCGGCGTCAATGGTGCCTTTTTCTAGTGCGGCATAGATCTCGCCGCCGGGAATGGCTTGGGGCACGGCGCCCAGGCGTTCGATCACACGGCCGGCAAAGCCGCCAATGCGCATGCGCAAGCCCTTCATGTCGGCCACCGACTTCAGTGGCTTCTTGTACCAGCCGCCCATTTGAACGCCGGTGTTGCCGCCGGGGAAGTTGATGATGTTGTACTTGGCGTAGAACTCACGCATCAACTTCAACCCGTCGCCCTCCATCATCCAGGCGGTGGTTTGTCGGGAGTTCAGGCCGAAGGGAATGGCGCAGCCAATGGCGAAGGTTTCATCTTTGCCAAAGAAGTAGTAGGGCGCCGTGTGGGCCATTTCCACTGAGGCGTTTTGCACCGCGTCAACCACTTCGAAGGGCTTCATCAGTTCGCCGCCTGCGTGCACAGAGATCTGGAACTTGCCGCCCGACATATCGGCCACCTTCTTGGTGAAGGTTTCGGCTGCGCCGTAGATGGTGTCCAGCGACTTGGGGAAGCTGGAAGCCAGGCGCCAGCGAATGGTGGTTTGGGCATGCACGATGGCGGGTGCGGCGCCAGCAGCGAGAATGCCGGCAATCCCGGCCTGGTTGATGAACGAGCGACGTTGCATGTGGGCTTCCTTGTCTTTTTGTGTTCAGGGCATGGCGGTGCAGTTCAATGCCCGGCAATTTTCATTTTCTCAATCAGCACGGAGCCGATTGTTTTGCTGCCGTAGGTGTAGGCGTCGGCCCCGACCGCAGCGATTTGCTGGAACATCTCGCCCAGGTGACCCGCGATGGTGATTTCGTGAACCGGGAAGGCAATTTCGCCGTCTTCCACCCAGTAGCCCGCGGCGCCACGCGAATAGTCGCCGGTCACGTAGTTCACGCCCTGGCCCATCAGTTCGGTCACGAACAGGCCACGCCCCAGCTTGCGCAGCATGGCCTTGAGGTTGTCCTTGGGTTGGGTCAGTTTGCTGGTCAGCACCAGGTTTTGCGAGCCGCCAGCATGCCCGGTGGTGCGCATGCCCAACTTGCGTGCCGAATAGCTCGACAGGAAATAGCCTTGCACCACGCCGTTCTTCACCACGTGGCGTTTGCGGGTCAACACACCTTCGTCATCAAACGGGGCGCTGCCTTTGCCTTTGAGAATGTGGGGGTCTTCCTGCACATTGATGTGCTTGGGGAAAATGGGCTGGCCCAGGCTGTCGACCAAAAAGGTCGCCTTACGATACAACGCACCGCCGCTGGTGGCTTGAACGTAGGCACCCAGCAAGCCTGCTGCCAAGGTGTTTTCGAACAGAACAGGCACTTCGCAAGTGGCAATCTTGCGTGACTTCAGGCGGGCGAGGGCGCGTTCGGCTGCGTAGCGACCCACGGCCTCGGGCTTGGCCATGTCTTTGGCGTCGCGCTCGGAGGTGTACCAGAAGTCGCGCTGCATGTCGTTGCCTCGGCCGGCAATGGGCGACACCGACAAGGAGTGGCGCGAACTGGCGTAGCCGCCACGGAAGCCCCGTGTGTTGCCCGCGAAGAAATGCGACTGCTGAGCCGACACGCCTGCGCCCTCCGAATTGCTGATGCGCTTGTCTACCTCCAGGGCAGCCGCTTCGCAGCGGCGGGCCAGTTCGGCGGCCTTGTCAGCGGTGACCGACCAGGGGTGAAACAGGTCCAAGTCGCGCTTGGCGGCTTTGCCCAGAGCGAGGTCTTCGGCATCAGGCAGGCCGGCGGCGGGGTCTTCCGCGGTGTAGCGAGCAATGTCGTAAGCCGCGCGCACCGTTTGCTCAATGGCCTGTGGCGAGAAGTCGGAGGTGGAGGCGTTGCCTCGACGCTGTCCGACGAATACAGTGATGCCGATGGTCTTGTCGCGGTTGCGCTCGACGTTTTCGAGTTTGCCCTTGCGAACCGAGACCGACAGCCCCACGCCTTCAGATACTTCGGCTGCGGCGTCGCTCGCCCCCATCTTCTGGGCGATCGAAAGGGTGTCTTCGATCAGTTGCTGAAATTGATCGTGGCTGTAGGCGAAGCCAGATTGCGGAGATTTCGTCGATTGTTTGAGGGCCATGTTCGCGACTTGTGTGTAGGCCCCCGTATCATAGCGAGGACATGAATTCGAACCATTTTGATCAAGACGAGGGATTACCCCTCGAAGACGAAAACGGCTACACCCGTCCGAGCAAGAGTGCGCTGAAACGACAGTCGCATGAGTTGCAGGATCTGGGTGAGCAATTGTTGGCCATGCCCGACTCGCGTCTGGCAGACATCGATATGCCTGAGCGCCTGCGCGATGCCCTGGCCGACTACAAAAAAACCCGTTCTTTCGAGGGTAAGCGCCGCCAGTTGCAATACATCGGCAAGGTGATCCGTTCGGTCGATGCCGAGCCTTTGCGTGAGGCTGTTGCAATCTTCCAACTGGGGCACGCCAAAGACCAACTCTCCTTGCATGAGGCCGAACGTTGGCGAGCCGAACTGATTGCCGATGAAAAGGTTGCTTTGGGTCGTTGGGTGGAAGAATTTCCTGAAACCGATTTGCAGCAATTGCGAGCTCTGATCCGCAATGCCAAGAAAGACGCCGCACTTGAGCCCGAAAAGCGCAGCGGCCGCGGCTTCCGTGAGTTGTTCCAGTTCATCAAGCGGGCACAAGAAGATCAGAAGGCGGCCGCCAAGCAGGCACCTGCTGCTGACGCAGGTCACGACGAGGAATGACCGTGAGTTTTGATTCCGTCAAGATCGGTGTGGTCTCCATCAGCGACCGCGCAAGCTCAGGTGTTTACGAAGACAAGGGCCTGCCCGCCTTGCAAGAGTGGCTGGGCCGTGCCGTGCGCAACCCAATCACCTGGGTGCCTCGCTTGATTCCCGACGAACGTGCTGGCATTGCTCAAACCCTGCGCGATCTGGTCGATGTTGAAGGGTGTCACTTGGTGTTGACCACCGGCGGCACAGGCCCCGCGCTGCGCGACGTCACCCCCGAGGCCACGCTGGATGTGGCCGACAAGGAAATGCCGGGCTTCGGTGAGCAGATGCGCCAAATCAGCTTGCGCTTCGTGCCCACGGCCATTTTGTCGCGCCAGACCGCGGTGATCCGTAAACAGGCCTTGATCCTGAACCTGCCGGGGCAGCCCAAATCGATTGCGGAAACGCTAGAAGGGTTGAAAGATGCCGACGGTAAATCCATCGTGCCGGGCATTTTCGCGGCGGTGCCTTATTGCATTGACCTGATTGGCGGCCCTTACATCGAGACCGATGCGGCGGTGTGCGCGGCTTTCCGGCCGAAATCTGCCATCCGCCCAGCGCCTCAGGCCTGACGCCGCAGGCTCAGTGTCTCGCCGTAGCAGAACACCATGTTCTGCGCACGGGGGCGACAGGGGATGTGCTCAAACCAGGCGGTTCAGCCCCTCGGCATCGAAGTGCTCGGTGGTTTGTGCATCGGTGGGCAAGCAGGCGCGTGCGTCTTCGGTGCGAGCTTCTTTGGCCAGTTTTTCAATGGCCTGCCACAGCAGCATGATCTGGTGTTCGTGGCCCGAAGCGTTGTCAATCAAGCCCTTCAGGGCTTGCGACAGAGGGTCATCGCCTTCCGTTACGCCGTAGGCAGAAAAGCCCAGCTTTGCGGCCAGGGCTTCGCGTTCGGCTTGTTTCTCGTCCAGCACCTGGGCCTTGGCCACAATGATGCGAGCAGGGTTGCCTACGGCCGTTGCGCCATTGGGTACAGGCTTGGTGACCACCGCATTCGATCCCACACGGGCCCCATCGCCCACGGTGAAACCACCCAGCACCTGCGCGTTGGCGCCCACGATCACACCCTTGCCTAGAGTGGGGTGGCGCTTGGCGCCCTTACTCAAGGATGTGCCACCCAGGGTCACGCCTTGGTAGATGGTGCACTCGTCGCCGATTTCAGCCGTCTCGCCAATCACCACGCCCATGCCGTGGTCGATGAACACGCGTCGGCCCACCTTGGCGCCTGGGTGAATTTCAATGCCGGTCAGGAAGCGCGAGAGATGGGAGATCCAGCGCCCCAGCCATTTGAAGCCGTTCGTCCAGCAACGGTGCGCCAGACGGTGCATGGCCAAGGCATGCAATCCGGGATAGCAGGTCAGCACCTCCCAGGCCGTGCGCGCGGCGGGATCACGTTCCAGAATGCAGGCGATGTCTTCTCTGAGGCGGGCAAACAGCATGAACAGCTTGGCTTATGCGTTTTGGGTATGAACAGCTTGTCAGTGTAAGGGCTGGCTCAATAACCGGCCGCCCAACAAGGGTGGCCAACGGCATTTGATTCGCCGATCAGGGCTTGGTGCAACGCTCCAGCATGGCCTTGGCAATGCCTCGCAAGATGTGGATTTCCTCCTGCCGCAACTCTGCGCGGTTGAGCAATTGATTCAGTCGGGGCATGAGCTTCTTAGGCGCAGCGGGGTCAAGAAAACCAATGGCTGTCAGGGCTTCTTCCCAGTGGGTGAGGGCGCCTTGCACGGCTCGGCCATCCGCCAGTTGTGGGTCGGGTGTGCGGGCTTGCACCGGAAAACCGCCCAGTGCCTGTCGCCATTCGTATGACAGCACCTGAACGGCTTGCGACAAGTTCAATGAGCCGTAGTCAGGATTAGTCGGAATGCTGATGACCGCATGGCAACGGTACACATCTTCGTTGCTCATGCCATAGCGCTCGCTGCCAAACACGAATCCAACTTTGTGAACGGGTTGATGGCGGGCCAGTTCTCCCAAGCCTTCCCGAGGGGTAAGGGTGCGTGGACCGAAGTCGCGCGGGGTCATGGCCGTCCCAATGGCGTAAGTCACCCCTTCCAGGGCTTCCTCCAGTGTTGAAACCACCTTGGCTCGAACCAGGATGTCGGCCGCGCCACTGGACATGGCCACCGTTTCCTCGTGAACCAGCACATCGTGAAAGCGAGGGCGAACCAGCACCAGTTCAGAAAAGCCCATCACCTTCATGGCGCGGGCGGTGGCGCCCACATTGCCTCGGTGGCTGGTGTCGACCAGGATGAAACGCGTGGGATCGGGGCTAGATTGGGTCATGGGCTGGGGGAAATACTTCACAAACTGGCGATAAACCCTTGATTCGGCAAGACTCTTTGCCAAGGGCATTGCAAAAAGGGGTGTACAAAATCAGGGTTATCGATACAATGCGAGATTCTCCCTCGTTCTTTGATCACTGCTGCGCCCTTTTCACCGCCGGCTGCGCTTGTTTGCGTGCCGCGGGTATTCCTATCGGTTTCCGAGGTCTGACCATGTCTCAAACTCTGCATCCCATGCTCAACATCGCCATCAAAGCTGCCCGTGCGGCTGGTGCGATCATCAACCGAGCATCGCTCGATGTGGAGCGTCTGACCGTCAGCGCCAAGTCGCACAACGACTTCGTGACCGATGTGGACCGGGCAGCAGAAGAAGTGATCATTGACACCATCCTGGAAGCCTATCCGGGGCACGGCATCCTGGCCGAAGAGTCTGGCCGCGAGCGTGGTGCCAAGCACAGCGACTACGTCTGGATCATCGATCCGCTCGATGGCACGACCAACTTCATTCACGGCTTCCCCGTTTACGCGGTGTCCATTGCTTTGGCTTTCCGTGGTCAGGTTCAGCAAGCTGTGGTCTACGACCCGACCCGCAACGACCTGTTCTATGCCTCCAAGGGCAAGGGCGCGTACCTCAACGACCGCCGCATTCGTGTGTCCAAGCGCACCCGCATGCTCGAAGCCCTGATCGGTACGGGCTTCCCCTTCCGCAAGGGCGACAACTTCCAGCGCTACATGCGCATGTTCGAAGACGTGATGGTGCAATGCGCAGGCTTGCGCCGCCCTGGTGCTGCTTCGCTGGACCTGTGCTACGTGGCTGCAGGCTACTACGATGGCTTCTTTGAAACCGGCCTGAGCCCGTGGGACATCGCTGCCGGTTCGCTCATGATCACCGAAGCCGGTGGCTTGGTGGGCAACTTCACCGGCGAATCTGACTTCATGTACCAACGTGAAATCGTGGCCGCTACGCCCCGCATCTATGGCCAACTGGTCAAGACACTGGCGCCTTACACGCGTGTCATTGCTGATGCAGGCGCCAATGGCGACGCGGCTGAAGGCGAAGAAAGCGACGAGGCCGTGAAGGCCTTGGCCGAGGCTGAAAAGGCCGCACAGAAGCAAGCAGAAGAAAGCAAGCCCAAGCGCATTCGCATTTCGGCCCCCAAGGCCGATGGCGAGCAAGGCAAGGACGCGCCGTTCTGATTCTTTGAATTTCCCTTTGCTTGCGGGGCATTTCGCCGATGGACTTCAGCGCACACACCCCCATGATGCAGCAGTACCTGCGCATCAAGGCGGAGTATCCCGACACCCTCGTGTTCTATCGCATGGGGGATTTTTACGAGTTGTTCTATGACGATGCTCGCAAGGTCAATCGGCTGATTGATGTCACCTTGACCGTTCGCGGTCAGTCTGCCGGCGAACCGGTGCAGATGGCGGGGGTGCCGTTTCATGCCCTGGACACCTATTTGGCCAAACTCATCAAGCTGGGTGAATCTGTGGCCATTGCCGAGCAAGTGGGCGAGGTCGGAGCCAGCAAGGGGCCTGTGGAGCGCAAGGTGGTGCGGGTGGTCACGCCCGGCACCTTGACTGATTCTGAACTGTTGTCCGAGCGCGCCGATTCCTTGTTGCTGGCCGTGGTCATGGACAAGCGCGGCAACCGGGCAGAGCACATGGTGCCCTGTGGCTTGGCGTGGCTGGGTTTGTCCAGCGGCAACCTGGGCCTGACCGAATGCACGGAGCAGGAGTTGGCCGGTTGGTTGGCCCGCTTGCAGCCCGCTGAAATTCTGTTTGACCGCGAGCGCATGCCGCCTTCGCTGCAGCAGTTGCTGACGCAAAGCCGCGGCGTGGCCATGACCAGCCGCCCCAGTTGGCAGTTTGATGCCGGCTTGGGCTTGCGCAAGCTGTGCGATCAGCTAGGCGTGAAGGGCTTGCAGGCCTATCAGGCGCAAGACCTGGAATTGGCTCATGCGGCCGGTGCCGCGCTGTTGAGCTTTGCTGAGCACACACAGGGTAGGGCGCTGGCCCACGTGTCCACCCTGCAAGTGCCTCGCGCCAGCGATCTGATCGACTTGCCGGCGGCCACGCTGCGCAATCTGGAGTTGACCCAGACCTTGCGTGGCGAAGACGCTCCGACCCTGCTGTCTCTGATCGACACCTGCCGTACTGGCATGGGCAGCCGCGCTCTGCGCCAATGGTTGACCCAGCCTTTGCGCGATCGCTCGGTGGCACGTGCGCGGCATGACGCCATTTCTGTTTTACTGGCCCCTGAGCGGCAGGAAATGGGCTACGAGTCACTGCGCGAAGCCCTGCGTGGCATGAGCGATGTTGAGCGCATCACTGCCCGCATTGCCTTGCGCCAGGTTCGCCCGCGCGAGTTGGCCGGCCTGCGTGAAACCCTGCTGGGTTTGCCCGCTTTGCGCGACAAGGTGCCCGATGCATCGCCCCTGTTGGCGCAGTTACGTGAGGCTCTGCAGCCTGATCCGGTGGTGGCAAACACCCTGGGCGCCATGCTCATGGAGACCCCTGCCGTGCTGTTGCGCGACGGCGGTGTCATTGCCACGGGGTTTGATGCCGACCTGGATGAGTTGCGCGCCATTTCACAAAACTGCGATGCCTTCTTGCTCGATCTGGAGGCGCGTGAGCGTGAGCGAACCGGCATCAACAACCTGCGGGTGCAGTTCAACAAGGTGCATGGCTTCTACATTGAGGTCACCCAAAGCCAGGCTGACAAGGTGCCCTTGGATTACCAACGCCGCCAGACTCTGAAGAACGCCGAGCGCTTCATCACGCCCGAACTCAAGACCTTTGAAGACAAAGCCTTGTCGGCGCAAGAGCGTGCCCTAGCCCGCGAGAAGTTCCTGTTCGAGCAGTTGATTGACTTCCTGCAGGGCCACATTCAGGTTTTGAGCCAGTTGGCTCGTGCGCTGGCCTCGGTCGATGCCTTGTGTGCATTGGCCGAACGTGCAGCCACCTTGCTGTGGACACGGCCCGAGTTTGTGCCCCATCCCTGCATCGAAATTGAAAAAGGCCGCCACCCCGTAGTGGAAGCGCGCCTGATGGAAACCACCGGCACCAGCTTCATTCCGAACGACTGCAAGCTGGACGCCAACCGTCGCATGCTGATCATCACCGGCCCGAACATGGGGGGTAAGTCGACTTTCATGCGCCAGGTGGCTTTGATTGCCGTGCTGGCGGCCATGGGCTCTTACGTGCCAGCGACCGCCTGCCGCCTGGGGCCGATGGACGCCATTCACACTCGCATTGGCGCGGCAGACGATCTGGCCAATGCCCAGTCCACCTTCATGCTAGAGATGACCGAAGCCGCAGCCATCGTGCATTCGGCCACCGAGCATTCCCTGGTGCTGATGGATGAAATTGGCCGGGGCACCTCTACTTTTGATGGCTTGGCATTGGCCGGTGCGATTGCCAGCTACTTGCATGACCGCAACAAGGCATTCACGCTGTTTGCCACGCACTATTTCGAGCTGACGCAACTGCCTCAGAAGCACCCGCGTTCGGCCAACGTGCACGTGGGCGTGGCCGAGTCAGGCGACGACATCGTGTTCCTGCACGAACTGCAGCACGGCCCAGCCAGCCGCAGCTATGGCGTGCAAGTGGCCCGTTTGGCTGGCATGCCGCACACCTTGATCCGGCAGGCTCGCGTCACCTTGGAGGCGCTGGAAACCCAGCAGCGCGAAGCCGATCAGCAAATTGACTTGTTTGCCGAAGCCATCGGTGGGGGCTCTGGGTTGGATGTGGAAGCTTTGGTGGCAGCAACGGGCACGGCACTTGCTGCGCCCGTCGGTGAGGCCTTGGCGCCAACCGAGGCGCAAGCGCTGAGCTTGCTTGCCAGCATTGACCCCGATACTCTGACGCCACGTGAGGCGCTCGACGCCCTGTACAAACTCAAAGCGGTGATTTCGTCATGACTTACTGTGTTGCGATGCGCCTGAACTCGGGCCTGGTGTTTTTGTCTGACTCGCGCACCAATGCGGGGATGGACCAGATCAGCACCTTCCGCAAAATGACCGTGTACGAGAAAGCTGGCGACCGCGTTCTGGTGCTACTCTCTGCCGGCAATTTGGCCATCACCCAGGCGGTGAAACAGCTGCTGGGTACGGAAACCATCGAAGGGTCAGACGGCGAGCCCGCCACCATCTGGACGGCCAAGAGCCTGTTCGATGTGGCCCGCATTGTGGGCAGCGCAGTTCGCACGGTGCATGCGCGCGATGCCGAGGCCTTGAAGAAGCACGGAATCGACTTCAATTGCAGTCTCATCATCGGCGGCCAAATTGGTGGCGAAACCATGCGTTTGTTCAACGTGTATGCCGCAGGCAATTTTGTCGAGGCCGGCATTGACGGCGTTTGCTATTTCCAGATTGGCGAGTCGAAATACGGCAAACCCGTGATCGACCGCGTGGTCACCCCCAACACGCCCCTACCAGAAGCGGCCAAGTGCGCGTTGATTTCAATGGATTCCACCTTGAAGTCCAACCTGTCGGTGGGCTTGCCGCTGGATTTGCTGGTGTACGAAGCCAATGCGTTGAAGGTGGACAAGCTCATCAACATCGATGAGAGCAACACCTACTTCCGTATGATTCGCTCCACCTGGGGGCAACGCTTGCGTCAAGTGTTTGATTCGATTCCCGAGCCTACCTGGAACGGCGATGCTGCAGACATGGGCTCGCACCCCGTGCCCAGCCAGGCTCAGGCCATGAATCCACTGAGCAAGATCATCGCGCCGAACGGCTGACTTCTTCGTCCAGCTCGGCAATGCATGCGGCCATGTCCGCGTGAATGCGGGCCATCAATGCGGGCATATCGTCGTTGGTCAGGCCTGCTGTGGGAACAGGGGGCAGCGAGCGAATGATCACGTCGCCGCTGTGCCAGCGGTTGACGCGCATGGTCTTCTTGTAGGTGCTGCAGCACACGGGAACAATCGGCACCCCAGCGGTGATGGCCATTTGGAATGCCCCCTTCTTGAAGGGCTTTAGGCCGCGGCCGAGGTTGCGCGTGCCTTCGGCAAACACCCAGATGTTCGTGTCTTTGTGCTGCAAGGTGTCAGTGGTGGTCAGCATGGCCTGTTTGGCCTTGATGGCGTTGCCGCGGTCAATCAGCACGTTGCCCGAAAGCCAGTAGATCTGGCCAAACAGCGGCAGCCATTTCAAGCTTTTCTTGCCAAGCGACACCGTGCGCTTGGGCACCACGCAGCCCAGCACAAACAGGTCGTAGTTGGACTGGTGGTTGGCCACCACCACGTATGAGCGTGGCTGGTTCATTAGGCCATCCACCTCGCGGCGAACCCTCAAACCCAGTATGCGAATGGCGGGCAAGCTGTACAGGCGCCCGAAAATGCGGCTGTTGTCCGGGTTGAAGGGACGGAACAGCACAAACAGTCCGGCAAAGCCGACTGCAACGAACTGAACGACCAGAAGCAGCATGCGCAGCGCAAACAACATGGGGAGCCTCAATCAGGTATCAAGAACAATCTTGCGCGAGGCCGGGAAGGCCGTGCAAAGGTAAACCGCATGGCCCAGCACGTTGCCGCTGGCCTGGCCTGACTTGAGGGTCAGCTTGCAGGTGCCGCACATGCCTTGTCTGCATCCCACTTCCAGGTTCAGGTTACGGGAATCGGCAATCTCCATCAGTGTGCGGCCTCGGTCACTTTCATCCAGGCATACGTGGGCGTCGATGTGCTGGAAATACACCTCGGCGCCGACTGGGTCGAAAGACTCAGCAGACGCTGTCTGATCGAATGATTGCGCCACAAAGCGCTCGCAATGCAGGCGAGACAGGTCGTAGCCGGCTTGCGTCAGCATGGCAATGACCTGATCCATGAAGCCTTGAGGGCCGCACAGGTAGATGTCTCGCTCCAGCAGATCTGGGTACTGATCCAGCAGGCTGCTAGATTGCAGTAAGGGGTCAGCCTCGCTGTCTTGCGAATAGGCCACGCGTACATTGAACTGGTTTTTCCAGCGCGCCAAGTCTTCCGCAAAGATCGTGTCGGCTGGGCGCGAGAACTGCGCATACAGGGCCATGTCTGGCAGGGATGGCCGCTGCAGCAGGTCAGACACCATCGAATAGCACGGAGTGATGCCCGAGCCCGCGCAGATGAACAACACCTTGGGCTGCTCGCGATAGGTGAATTGCCCTTCGGGGTGATGCAGCGTCAGCGTGGCGCCGGTGCGCACGTGATCATGCAACCAGTTCGACAGTAGTCCGCCTTCCTTGCGCTTGACCGTGATGGTGAAGCGCCCGCGCAGCATGGGTGACAGGCTGTAGAAGCGACTGACCGTTTCCCCATTGATTTGGGCGCTGACTTCCACATGCTGGCCAGCCTGCAAGTGCTTCCAATGCTGATTAGGCAGCAGGGTGAAGGTTTTGACGCCCTCGGCCTCGGTGCGAACGTCGACCACCAGGGCTTTGAGATCGTAGGTCCACAAGAAGCTGTTCACGCGCCGATTCAGGTCGGTCATCGTGTTGCTGACGATGTAGTCAATCCACTGGCGCCCCAGGTGCTTGAGGGCCAACTGATTGATCTGGTTCAGGCTGCGCTCAAGCATGGTGTTCCCGGGTTGGCGAGGGAGTTTGTGCGGGCGGGAACGAGTACTTCCACATCACCCCCACATAGTTGCGAATGGCGCTGAACCAGTTGGGGTTCAACTTGTACTCCACGCCATATTTGGCGCACACCGCTTTGACCTCTTTGGCCATGTCGGGGTAGCGGTGCGAAGGAATGTCGGGAAACAGGTGGTGCTCGGTCTGGTAATTCAGGTGGCCCCACAGAATGCTCATGCGGCGGCTGCCCTTGAAGTTCACCGACGAGTCCAGTTGCGACAAATACCAGCGGCCTTTGTGTTTGATCGCGTCAGCCGGTTGCAGCGGCTCTGTGAAGTGCGTAGCCTGGATCGTCATGCTGATCCAGTAGTTGTTGATGGCGTCAGCCAGCATGTTTCCCAGAAACACCTTCCAGAAAGAAAAGCCGGTGGCCAGAGCCAACAAGGGGAACACCGCATATTCTTTGACCAGCACGCGCAAGATGGAGCGGCGGTGACGCTTTTCCAGTTCCTGGTCAGACACGCCAGGATGCGACACGCAGGCATAGCCCTCGTTGCCTCGGGGGAAGTGCTTCTCGCGGAACTTCTGCCCAAAGCCCAGATTCTGGGAATTGAACTGGTACAGCATGGTGGGGTAGGCCGCCAGCAAATACATGGGCACTTGGAACAGGTGACGGCGGTTCCAGGGCGTTTGCTCGTTGGTGCGCAAAATGCCGTGGTTCAGGTCGGGGTCCATTTCGTACACATTGGTGTGTACGTGGTGCATGGCGTTGTGCTCGCGGCGCCAGCCTTCTTCGTCGACCGGGGCCTTCCACTTGAAGTTGTGCGAGTGGAATTGCGGGATGTCATCGAAATAGTCGTATTGGCCGTGTAGCACGTTGTGGCCAATTTCGATCGACTCGATGTTGCGGTGCAGCCAGGTAAAGAACACGCCCAGGCTGAAGGTAATGGGCTCGGGGCTGACCCAGAGCAAACCACGGCCAATGGCCTCGAACAGGCGCGACTTGGTTCGCAGGCCCTTGATGTAACGCACGTCCTTTTCGCCCAGGTCGTCACGATGACGCTGTTTGATCGCTTCAATGTCACGCTCGATCAAATCAAAGAGTGCGGGGTCGACTTTGGACAGGACCGAGGGGCGTGAAGAAGGTGTCATTTCCGGGCGGTGGCGAGGGAAACCGCGGAGTATAGGGGTGCCGTCTGTCGCCAAATCCTGTGGAATTCATCAATTTCTTCCCCTTGGTTTGAAAAATTCGGCTTTTCTTGATGCCCATCTAAAGAGACACTGGATTTGTCACGTCAAGAAAGCGGAGTCCATCATGGGCAAAAGCCGTCAATTGATCGAACTGGATCTGGAAAAAGGGGCCCACAACTACCGCCCGGTCGAGGTCGTATTGACCCGCGCCAAGGGGAGTTTCTTGTGGGATGTGGAGGGGCGCCGCTATATCGACATGATGGGGGCGTACTCCACAGCGTCACTGGGCCATTGCCACCCGGATATCATTCGTTCACTGGTGCGCCAGGCTCGCAAGCTGGACGTGACCAGCCGGGCCTTCTACAACGACCAACTGCCGACCTGGCTGGATGACTTGACCCGCTTGGCCGGAGCCGACAAGGCCTTGCCCATGAATTCAGGGGCGGAGGCCGTTGAAACGGCGCTCAAGCTGGCTCGAAAGTGGGGGGAAACCGTCAAAGGCATTCCGACGGACCGCGGCGAAATCATTGGCTGTGAAGGCAATTTCCACGGGCGCACACTGGGCTTGATCAGCCTGTCAACCGAGCCGCAATACCGTGCCCATTTCGGGCCTTTGCTGCCAGGCATGCGCACGGTTCCCTATGGCAACCTGCAGGCGCTGGAGAAAGCCATCACGCCGCGTACAGCGGCCTTCATCGTGGAGCCTATTCAAGGAGAAGCGGGGATTCGTGTGCCGCCCCCCGGTTATCTGGCCAAGGCCTATGAACTGTGCCGGCGCAAGAATGTGCTGTTCATCGTGGACGAGATTCAGTGCGGGCTGGCTCGTACCGGTCGGTTCTTTTGCTACGAACACGATGGCATCCAACCTGATCTGGTCATCTTGGGTAAGGCCCTAGGCGGTGGGGTGTATCCGGTGTCGGCCGTGGTGGGGCGCGGTGATGTGCTGGGCGTATTCCAGCCCGGAGACCACGGTTCAACCTTCGGGGGCAATGCCATTGCTGCGGCGGTCAGCAAGACAGCGCTGAAATTGTTGAGTGATCCGGCCTTGATTGAACGCGCCGATCGGCTGGGGCAGTGGGCGCTGGCGTATCTTCGCATACACCTGGCTGACGCGCCTGCTGTGCGCGACATTCGGGGCAAGGGTTTGTTGATCGGGGTGGAGGTTGCGGCCGAAATCGGGGCACGCCCGCTGGTTGACGAGCTGAAAGAGTTGGGGGTGCTGACCAAGGACAGCCATGAGGTGGTGATCCGATTGGCGCCTCCTCTCAACATCCGAAAAAAGCACCTGCGCCAGGCGCTAGAGGCTGTGACGAAGGTTGTGCAGAAAGCGCGCGCGGCGCCCGCGTAAACACCTATAATGCCGCTTTACCACCGCAGCGTCCCTCCTTAAGGCGGGCGCTATTGCGCAATGACCAAGTTTGTCTTCGTCACGGGCGGTGTGGTGTCCTCGCTTGGTAAGGGCATCGCCGCTGCGTCTTTGGCCGCCATTCTCGAATCGCGTGGCCTGAAAGTCACTCTGATCAAGCTGGATCCCTACATCAACGTGGATCCCGGCACGATGTCTCCATTCCAGCACGGTGAAGTGTTCGTCACAGACGACGGCGCTGAAACCGACCTGGATCTGGGCCACTATGAACGCTTCATCACAACCCGGATGAAGAAGGCCAACAACTTCACCACCGGGCAAATCTACAAGTCGGTGCTGGAGAAGGAGCGCCGTGGCGACTATCTGGGTAAGACCGTGCAGGTCATTCCCCACATCACCAACGAAATCCAGGATTTCGTGCGTCGCGGCGCAGGCGTGGGTACGCCTGAAGCGGTGGACGTGGCCATTGTGGAAATTGGTGGCACCGTGGGTGACATCGAATCGCTGCCCTTCATGGAAGCCGCGCGTCAGATGAGCTTGAAGTCGGGCCCCAGCAGCACCGCTTTCGTTCACCTGACCTACGTGCCCTTCATCGCAGCTGCTGGCGAGTTGAAGACCAAGCCTACTCAGCACACCGTGCAAAAGCTGCGTGAAATCGGCATTCAGCCCGATGCGCTGCTGTGCCGTGCTGACCGTGCTATTCCGGAAGACGAGCGCGAGAAGATCTCGCTGTTCACCAACGTGCCCGAAACCGGTGTGATCTCGGTTTGGGATGCAGACACCATCTACAAGGTGCCCCGCAT